>NZ_JBHZCY010000098.1:0-26039 GCF_042786665.1 Kitasatospora sp. NPDC059146
GTAGCGGTGGCGGTGTCGGTGGTGTCGGGCCCGCGGTTTCTCATCACCGACCGGCACAATGCGGTCCGGCCCGACCTGGCCGGAACGACGGCCGGAACGACGGACGGAACGGCGGGTTTCAGGCCGTAACCGTACCGACCGGTACGGTCGGTGGGCTGCGCCTGAACCCCGACCGGGGTGGGCGACGTAGAGCGGGACGGAACGGGACGGGGGAGGAACGCCGGATGGAAGCGGACGGGCCGGAGGTGCGGGAGTACATCGCGGCCCTGGTGCAGATGGGCGCACCGGTGGTGCCGGGGCCGTCCGGGCTGGCGGCGCCGGCCTGCGGCGCGGCCGAGGTGACGGCCGTCGCCCGGCGGCTGGCGCTGGGGGTGCTGCCGGAGCGCCAGCGGCGCGTGGAGCCCACCCCCGGGCTGCTGGGCCTGGCCCGGGCGCTGGTGGTGGACGAGCACCCCTCCGCACCGGGGTGGACGGTGGCCGAGCGCGAACGGCTGGCCGGCTGGGTCGCGGTGCTGATCGAGCACCGGGGCGAGGACGGGGTGCAGGACCTGGTGGAGGCGCTCAACGGCGGCCCGGCGGCACCCGGCACGGACTGAGCCCGGCGCGGCCTCCCCGGCACGACGGGGCGGCACCCGGCGCCGCGCCGGGTGCCGCCCGGTCCGGGCGTTGGCGGATCGTTGGCAGGTCCTTGGCGGCGCCCGGCAGGCTGATGTCTACCGCCACGGGGGATGTCCGGCGGAAGCCCTGCCATGTGCCCTTGCCCGACCTGAGAGGTAGCGCGTGTCGAAGCAGTCCGTCGCTCCGCCCACGTCCGTCGCCCAGCCGCCCGCGGGCCCCCCTGCCGACCCCGTCGCGGTGCCGGAGCCGGCCCCGGTCCGACGGACCCTTGACCCCGACACCCTGGCCGAGATCCACCGGCTGCACGGCGGCTACCTGTTGCGCGCCCTGCTGCGCAACACCGGTGGCGACCGCGGCAAGGCCGAGGACATCCTCCAGGAGACCCTGCTGCGCGCCTGGCAGCACCCGGAGGCCCTGGCCGCCGGCCCGGAGCACAGCCGCCCCTGGCTGTTCACCGTCGCCCGCCGGATCGCGATCGACCACTACCGGATGGCCGCCGCCCGCGCCCAGGAGGCCATCGGCGAGCCGGTGGAGGACCGCCCGCTCGCCGACGACCCGTACGAGCAGGTGGTGGTCGCCCGGGACATCGCGCTGGCACTGCGGCGGGTGCAGAAGCACCACCGCGAGGTGCTGGTCGAGCTGCACCTCAAGGACCGCTCGGTGCTGGAGGCCTCGGCGCAGCTGGGGGTGCCGCCGGGGACGGTCAAGTCCCGCAACTTCTACGCCGTCCGGGCCCTGCGGCCGGTGCTGGCGGCCGAGCACGGGTACGCGCCGGCCACCGGCTGAACCCCTGGCCCAACAACCCCCGGCTGATCCCTCCGGCCGAACCCTCGGTAGGACTCCGGGGGACGGCCGTCGGGTGAGCGCTACGCGACCGGACCGTCCACGGCGGTCCGGTCGCTGCCGGGTGCGCTGCCGGGTACGCCGCCCGGCGGCCCGCCGGGCGCGCACCCGGCCTCCGGCCCGTCCCCGGCGCGCAGGCTGAGCGAGGCCTCCAGACCGGCCGTGAACTCGCTGCGGTGCCCGGCCAGCCGGTCGTGCCGGCGGAAGCGCTCCAGCGCCGAGGCCAGCCGCTCGCGCACCTGCGGCGCGCGGCCCCGGGCCACCAGGTGGGCCGCGTAGGACTGTTCGGTGACCGCGTGGAGGTAGAGCAGGCCCGCCTCCTCGCAGGCGGCCAGCAGCCGGTGCCAGGCCAGGTCCGCGGCGTGGTCCCGGACGGTCGGCGGCAGGGCCTGCGCCTCGGTCAGCAGCGACCACAGGTGCACCTGGGTGACCGGGCGGGGCGGCAGCAGCTCCCGGGCCTCCTGGGACAGCCGCTGGGCGGCCGTCGGATCCCCGGTCGCCAGACTCACCCAGCCCTGGTGGACCAGGGCGTCGACCAGCCGCTTCCGGTCGCCCGACCGGACGGCGAGCGCGGTCGCCTCCGCCGCCAGCCGCTGCGCCCCGGCGGAGTCCCCGAGCATCGCGGTGACCAGGGCCAGCGAGGCCTGTGCCCGCACCCGCGCCGAGGCGGCGGCCGGCCCCTCGGCGGACTCGGCGGCCGCCACCGCGCGCCGGGACGCCTCGGCCGACTCGTGCCGGCGCTCCAGGGCGACCAGTGCCTGGGCTCGGCAGTTGTGCAGGAACGCCACCGCGACCGGGTCCGCGCAGCGCTCCGCCGCCGCCAGGCCGACCTCGGCGCGGGCCAGCCAGTCGGTGAAGCGGCTGGCGCCGTAGTACAGCGAACCGGTGGTCAGGGCGAGCCGCCAGGCCCGGCCCGGGTCGCTGACGGCGGCCTCGTCGATCAGCGCCCGCAGCGCGGGCTCCTCGGCGCGGAACCAGTCGAGCGCGGTGCGGATGTCCACCACGGGCGGGACGGCCTGCGGGCTCCGGGCGGGCACCCCGGCGTCCTCCTGGCCGGGGTCGAGGTAGCCGCCGCAGTGCTGCAGCGCGGCCTGGTAGTGGTCCAGCAGCCGGGCGCGGGCCTGCTC
This sequence comes from Kitasatospora sp. NPDC059146, assembly GCF_042786665.1. Classification (NCBI taxonomy): domain Bacteria; kingdom Bacillati; phylum Actinomycetota; class Actinomycetes; order Kitasatosporales; family Streptomycetaceae; genus Kitasatospora; species Kitasatospora sp. NPDC059146. Next base: position 2,589 of record NZ_JBHZCY010000098.1, read on the forward strand.
CCGGAGCTGCTCGGGCTGTTCGGCGAGCAGCTGGACGCCGAACAGCCGGACCAGCTCGGTGCGGTGGTAGCGGCCCGGGGCGGTGCCGGTGAGCAGATGCCGGGAGGCCAGCTCGCCGAGCGCCCGGTGGGCGGTGGCCGGGTCGGTGTCGAGCAGGGCGGCGGCCGCCTGGCCGTCCACCTCCGGGCCCGGGTGGACGGCCAGCAGGGCGAGCAACCGGGCTGCCGACGGCGGCAGTTGGCGGTGGCTGAGGAGCAGCTGCTGGCGCAGGCCGGTGCGCTCGTCGAGCTCCAGGGCGGCCAGCCGGCCCTCCTCGTCGGCCAGGTCGGCGACCAGCGCGGCGACCGTCCACTCCGGGTGGGCGGCCAGCCGCGCGGCGGCGATCCGCAGGGCGAGCGGCAGGCCCTCGCAGAGCCGGACGAGTGCGGTGGCGGCGGACGGTTCGGGGCGCAGCCGGTTCGGCGTCAGCAGGTGCTCCAGCAGGGCCAGGGCGTCGTCCTCGGGCAGCGCGGTCAGCCGCAGCAGGGCGGCGTCGTCGGTGGCGACCAGCTTCTCCAGGGAGCAGCGCGCGGTGACCACGGCGGCGCAGCCCGGCCCCTCGGGCAGCAGGTCGGCGAGCTGGTCGGCGTCGGCGGCGTCGTCCAGGACGACCAGCAGCCGGCGGCCCCGGGTGCGCTCGCGGTAGAGCGCCGCACGGCCGGCCCGAGTGGGCGGGAGGGCGCACTCCGGGACGCCGAGGGCGCGCAGGAAGCGGCCCAGGACGGCGCCGGGCTCGGCCGGCCCGGCCGGGTCGAGGCCGCGCAGGTCCGCGTACAGCCGGCCGTCCGGGTAGCGGTCGGCGGCCCGGTGGGCCCAGGCGGTGACCAGGGCGCTCTTGCCGGTCCCGGCGGGGCCGACCACCAGGGCCGGTCCGTCGGTGGCCCGGTCGGGGGCGCAGGCGCGGTCCAGCCAGCGGAACTCGGCGGTGCGGCCGATCAGTTCCACGCGCAGCCCGGGCAGCTGCCGGGGGACCGTCGGGAGCGGTCCGGCGGGCGGGGGAAGGGACCCGTCGGCCGCAGCCGGCACCGGGACGGCCGCCGGGGCCGCGGCCGGTACCGCGACCGGCGCCGACCGGTCGTCCGCCAGCACCTCGGCGAACGCCGCCCGCAGCGCCGGCCCGGGCCGGATGCCCAGCTCGCGGTCCAGCCGCAGCCTGGTCCGGTGGTAGGCGCTCAGCGCCTCCGCGGGCCGTCCGGCCTGGTGCAGACAGCGCATCAGCAGCGCCACCAGCTCCTCGCGCAGCCCGTCCCGCCGGACGCTCTGCTCCAGCAGCGGCACCGCCGCCGCCCCCGCGCCCTGCCCCAGCCGCAGCGCGGACCACCGGAGCAGGGCCGCCGTCGCGGACTGCTTCAACTGCTCCGCGGTCGCGGCCCGCAGGGGGGTGTCCGGCAGGTCCGCCAGCGCCTCCCCGCGCCACAGCCACAGCGCCTCCTCCAGCAGCGCGACCGCCTCCCCGTCCGCACCCCGGTCGGCGCGGTCGGCGGCCCGCCCGGCCAGCCCCGCGAACCGCAGCGCGTCCACCTCCTCGGCCGGCCCGCTCAACAGGTAGCCGTGGGCCCGGGTGTGCAGCTCGAACGGGGTGTCGGCGAGCACCTTGCGCAGCGCCGCGACGTGCCCCTGCACCGCCGCCCGGGCGCTGGCCGGCGCCCGCTCGCCCCACAGCAGCTCGCAGAACTGGTCCATGCCGACCACCTGCCCCAGCCGCAGCGCCGACAGTGCCAGCACCGCGCGCCGTTGCGACCCCGCCAGCGTGGCGAGGCCGCCCGCCGCGAGCCGAAGCTCCACCGGCCCGAGCAGCCGAATCCGCACCCGTACCCCCACCTCGTCCCGCCCGATGATCCGACGGCGGCCCCCGGGACGGAGCAGTCGTCCTGCGCGCACCGGCCCGGTTCGTGCCCGGACGCTCGTCGCCGCGCGGGCCGCCAGGGGTACAGAGTCCCAGGAGGGGCCGGATGGTTGCCTGGGGGCGTGTCCGGGCGTCCCGCCCGCCCCGTAGCGCCCCGCGGCCGCCGGTTGCCGCGGCGGTGCCCGGGCCGGATAGCGTGCGGGCATGGACGAGCACTCCGAGAGACACGTGAACGCCCGGTACGAGCGGCTGGCCCAGCGGGTCCGCGACGAACTCGCCGCCGCCGGGCTGCCGGTGACGGCCCCCGGCCTGCACCGCGGCCTCGCCACCGGCGCCGAGGTCCGGGTCAGCACCTGGAACCAGCACTTCGGCGCGGCGGACCCGGAAGTGCTGGTCAGCTGGCACGTCAGCCCCCGGCTGCGCGGCCGGGCCGGGGAGGAGGCGCAGCAGGCCGACGGGGAGACCCCGGCGGTCCGGCAGTCGGGCGAGGCCCAGACCGCGATGGCCACCGCGATGATCGCGATCCTCACGGCGGCCGGCTACACCGCACGCGACCACGGCAACGAGTACGCGCCGTTCGACGTCCAGGTTCTCGCCGGGCCCGAGCGCCGGACCGCACCGGCCTGGGCCGACCGCGAACCGGCCCCGGGCGGGCCGGCCGACGGGCCCGGGAACTGAACCGGGCAGGGCCCGGGAACTGAACCGCTCGGGCCCGCCCCGTCGTCCCTCCCTACGGGGGCGACGGCGCGGCACCGGAGGCCGACGACCCCCGACGGGAAGGGGAGCATGGAGATCGAGCTGCTCGGGCCGATGACGGTCCGGCGGGCGGACGGCACGGTGGTCACCCCCTCGGCCCCGAAGCGGCGCGCGCTGCTGGCGGCGCTGGCCGTCCGGCTGAACCAGCCGGTGGGCGCCGAGGAACTGATCGAACTGGTCTGGGACGGCGCCGCACCGCCCACCGCCCGGGCCGCCCTCCAAGGGCACGTGGCCGCGCTGCGCCGCCGACTGGACGACCCCCGGCTGGTGCTGGGCACCCGCGGCGGCGGGTACGTCCTGGAGGGTGACGCGGACCGGGTGGACCTGGTCCGCTTCGGCGCGCTGCACGACCGGGCCGGGGTGCTGCTGCCCGGCTCCGCCGCCCGGCTCGGCGCCGACGATCCGGCCGTCCCGCTGCTGCGCGCCGCCCTCGACCTGTGGCGCGGCCCGGCGCTCGCCGACTGCGGCTCCGAGCTGCTGCGCACCCGCACCCTCCCGGCCCTCACCGACCTGCGGCTGCGCACCCTGGACCGGCTGGCCCAACGGCTGCTGCTGGCCGGCCGCGGCGGTGAACTGGTGGCCGAACTCGGCGCGGCCGCCGACGCCCACCCGGGCCGCCAGCCGCTGGTGGCCCGGCTGGTCCAGTGCCTGGAGCAGGCCGGCCGCGGCCTGGAGGCCCGGGCCCGGTACGACCACGCGCTGACCCGGCTGTCCGGCCCGCCCGGTCCGGAACTACGCATGGCCGGCGAGCAGTTGGCCCGCCACGCCCCGCCCGACCGGCGCTTCGTCGGCCGCAGCGCCGAACTCGCCGGCCTGCACGAGGCCCTGGCCGTCGCCGCCCGGACCGGCCGTCCGATCCTGGTGACCGGCCCGGCCGGAGCGGGCAAGACCGCTCTCGTCCAGCACTGGGCGGCGCAGCGCTTCCCGGACGGCGTGCTCCGCGCCGACCTGCGCGGCACCCACCCGGACGGGCCGCGCGAACCCGCGGACGTCCTGGCCGGGTTCCTCACCGACCTCGGCGTCGCCCCCGAGGCCGTCCCCGCCGGGCTGGAGGAACGCGCCGCCCGCTACCGCGCCCTGCTCGCCGACCGCCGGATCCTGATCCTGCTGGACGACGCCGCCGACCACCCACGGCTCGCCCCGCTGCTGCCCGGCCGGCCCGCGACGGCCGGCTCCGTCCTGGGCCCGGTCGCCGTCGTCACCAGCCGCGACCGGCTGCGCGCACTGCTGCTCCACGAGGACGCCCTGGCGCTGCCGCTCGGCCCGCTCAACGCCCAGGACGCCCGCGCGCTGCTCGCCCGCGCCCTCGGCCCGGACCGCCCCGCCACCGCCCCGCGGACCGTCGCCGAACTCGACGAACTCGCCGAACGCTGCGACCGCCTGCCGCTGGCCCTGCGCCTGGCCGCCGCCCGCCTGGCCGCCCGCCCGGACTGGACCCCGGGGGACCTCGCCGCCGAACTCGCCGACGAGCAGACCGGCCTGACCGCCCTGGCCGGCGTCGGCGGCGGGCCCGACCCGAGCGGCATCACCGCCGCCCTGGACCGCACCTACCGGACCCTGCCGCCCGCCGCCGCCCGGCTGTTCACCCTGCTGGGACTGCACCCCGGCGCGGTGATCGACACCGCCACCGCCGCCGCGCTCGCCGACCTGCGGCCCGCCGCCGCCCGCACCCTGCTGACCGCGCTCGACGCCGTCCACCTGCTCGCCGAGACCGCACCTGGCCACTACGCCCGCCGCGAGCTGGTCCGCCGCTACGCCGCCGGACAGGCCGCCGAACTGGACTGCGAGGAACGGTTCGGCGCCCTCGACCGGCTGATCGCCCACTACCTGGAGCTGACCGCCCCGTGGGGCCCGGACGGCAGCGGCGACGGCAGCGGTGGCGACGGCGGTGGCGCCGCCGGTGGCGACGGAGCCCGGCCGGCGGCCTGGTTCCGCCGGGAGGAGAGCGCGCTGCACGCCGTCGTCCTGTGCGCCGAACAGTACGGGCGCACCGGCGCCGCCTGGCTGCTCGCCCACCGGATCGGCCGGCTGTACGAACTGTCCGGGGACACCGGCGGCGAGGACCGGGCGCACCGGCGGGCCGTCGCCGAGACCGGGCTGCGCGCCGCGAAGGCCGCCCGGGACGACGCGGCGCTCGCCCGGCTGGGCACCGACCTGGCCGTCCTGCACGTCCACCGGGCGGCCCACCGCACCGCCCTGGAACAGCTCGGCGCCGCCGTCGCGGCCGCCGACCGGGCCGGGGACGCGCTGCTGCGCCACCACTGCCGCAGCCGGGTGGCGGCCGCCCTGGCCCGGGCCGGGCAGTACGACCGGGCGGTGCCGCTGCTCACCGAGCTGGTGACCGCCGCCCGGGCCCCGGCCACCGGGCACCTGCTGGTCGGGGCGCTCACCGAACTCGCCGAGGCCCTGGTGCGGGTCGGCGCCCCGGAGCGGGCGCTGGCGCACGCCGACGAGGCGGTCCGGATCGCCACCGACCGTACGGCCCGGGGGCGTTCGGGCCCCGCCCGGCCGGGCGCGGAGCGTTCCGGCACCGGCGAGGGGGTCCGGACCGACCGCGCGGCGGTGCTCGCCACCCACGGCCGGGCCCGCGCCCTGCACGCCCTCGGCCGCCGGGACGCGGCGCTGTCCTCGGCCCGGCTCGCCGTCGCCCTCGGCCGCACCGTCGGCGACCCGGCCGTGGAGGCGCGCTCGCACGGGCTGCTCGCCGACCTGCTGTTCGCGCTCGGCCGCAGCGTCGAGGGGACGGCGGCCCGACGGCAGGAACGGGCGCTGGCCGCGGGGGAGCGCTGAGCGGCGCTCAGGGGGCCGCTGGGGCCCCGGCGGGGTCGAGGAAGTGGTTGAGGAAGTGGTCGGGGGAGTGCACAACTGCCTCCCCTGGCAACAGGGTAGGCGGAACTACAGGCGGTTCCGCTGGGCGGTTCCGCCCGCCGGGCGCCCGTCCCTCCCGCATCCCCGCAGGCCGCGGCCGGGTACGCGCGGCCCGTCCCACGGGGCATACTTCTGCCTGAGACGATCTGCCCGGCGTGCGGCCCGGCAGAACTGCGGCGGAACTGCGCGAGCGCGGACCAGCGGACCAGGGGGCGGGGCGGGCAGATGGTGGTTGCGAGCGGAACCGGGGAGTTCGGCCATCTGCTGGCCGGCCACCGGGTGACGGCCGGGCTGACCCAGGAGGACCTGGCGGCCACCGCCGGGGTCAGCCTGCGGGCCCTCGGGGACATGGAGCGCGGCCGCACCCGAGGACCGCAGCGGCGTACCGTGCAGGCGCTGGCCGCCGCCCTGGGCCTGGACGGCCCGCAGACCGCCGCGCTGGAGCGGGCCGCCCAGTCCGGCCGCCCCCGGGGCGTGCGGCAGGTGCCCCCGCAGGGCCCGGCGACCGGCGCCGCGAGCCCGTCGGCCACCGGCCCCGGCGGACCGCCCGCCGCCCCTGCCGGACCGTCCGCAGGGCCGCACCGGGCCGCCGGGGCGCCCGGGCCGGGTACGGCCCCGGACCAGGCACCGCCCGGCGGCCCCGGGCCCCGGACCGACCCGCCGGTGCCCGGAGCCCTCGCCCTGCCGCGCGACCTGGCCGACTTCACCGCCCGCGAGCAGGCCCTCGCCGACCTCGCCGCCCTCACCGCGGACCGGCGACCCGCCCACCCCCGGGTCGTGCTGATCAGCGGCCAGCCCGGCCTGGGCAAGACCGCCTTCGCCCTGCACGCCGCCCACGCCCTCGCCCCGGCCTTCCCGGACGGCCAGCTCTCGCTGGACCTCGGCGGCATGGCCGCCACCCCGCTGCCCGCCCGGGAGGCCCTCGGCCAGGTGCTGCGCGCCCTCGGGGTCAAGGACGGCGCGGTGCCCGCCGGGACGGAGGAACGGGCCGGACTGTTCCGCGCCCTGGTGCGCGACCGCCGGCTGGTCCTGGTGCTCGACAACGCCGCCGACGAGAGCCAGGTGCGCCCGCTGCTGCCCGGCGCGGGCCCGGCCGTCACCATCGTGACCAGCCGGAACGCCCTGCCCGGCCTGGAGGCCGTGCACCGGCTGCGGCTCGACGTGCTGTCCCCGGCCGAGGCCACCGCCCTGCTGGCCCGGATCGCCGGACCGGAACGGGTCGAGGCCGCGCCGGACGCCGCCGCCGAGCTGGCCCGGCTGTGCGGCTACCTGCCGCTCGCGCTGCGGATCGCCGGGCAGCGGCTGGTGGCCCGTCCGCAGCAGCCGGTGGCCCAGCTGGCGCGCCAGCTCGCCGCCGAGGAGAACCGCCTGGACCTGCTGGAGACCGGGGACCTGGCGGTCCGTCCGGCCTTCGAGCTGTCCTACCGCCGGCTGCCCGCCGAAGCCCGGCTGGTGCTCCGGCGCTGCGCGCTGACCGCCGGGCAGGACTTCACCGCGGCCGTCCTGGCGCACTACGCGGGGCTGTCGGCCGGGCGCACCGAGCTGGTCCTGGAGCAGCTCGTCGACGCCGGCCTGGTGCAGCCCGCCACCCCGGAGCGCTACCGGCTGCACGACCTGGTGCGGCTGTACGCGGGCGAGCGGCTGGCCGCCGACGAGCCGGCCGGGGCCGTCGCCGAGGCCCGTACCGAGGCCGGGCGCCGGCTGCTGCGCGAGGCGGCCGGGCACGGCCTGCGCTTCGACCCGGACGCCTCGGCCGACGCCTCCGCCGGTGGTTCCGCCGACGATCCGGCGCTGCTCCTCACCGAGTCGGCCCGCTGGTTGGAGGAGGAGCACCCGGAGTGGCTGGCCGCGCTCTACCGGGCCCAGCGGGAGGGCCGCCACCGGGAGGTGGTCGACACCGCCGAGGCCATGCACTGGTTCTCCGACCGGCTGCTGAGCTGGGACCTCTGGGGCGAGGTGTTCCAGCTGTCGGTGGACGCCGCCCGGGCCTGCGGCGACCGGCGGGCCGAGGCGGTGCACGTGAACTACCTGGCCTGGACGTACATCACCTGTCTGCACCGCTACCAGCGCGGCATCGAACTCGCCGGTGAGGGGCTGGAGTTGGCCCAGGGGCTGGGCGACCACGAGCAGCAGGGCTGGGCGCTCACCTACCTCGGCTCCGGGCTTCGGCAGCTGCAGCGCCACCGGGAGGCGAGCGAGAGCTACCAGCGGGCGGCGGACGCCTTCGCCGAGGTCGACAACCGGGCCGCGATGATCGGACGGCTGGTCACCCTGCGCGGGGCGGCGACCTGTCTGCGCGAGCTGGGCCGGGCCGAGGAGGCGGTGGACGTCCGCCGCCGCGCGCTGGCCGGCGCGCTGGAACTGGTGGAGCGTTGGTCCTCGCCGCTGATGCACCTGCTGGCGGCCATGACGGCGCACGAACTCGGCCAGGACCGGGCGGCGTTGAAGCGCTGGCCGGCCGCCGAGAAGGCCTACCGGCAGGCCCTGGTGCACTACGGGGCGGTCGGGCGCCCGGACAGCATGACCAAGGCGCTGACCGAGCTGGGCACCGCGCTGATCGAACAGGGGCGGGCGGACGAGGCCCGCGAGATCCTCACCGATGCGCTCACCGACCTGAGCGCGGACGGCCGCCCGGGCCGGGCCGTCGCGCCGTAGCGACGGTCCGGCAGGGGCGGCCGGTGCGGGAGCGGGTCCTGGGTCAGGTCAGATCCGGGTGTCCTCGACCACCGGCAGGCCCTGGTCGTGCTGGACGGTCCGCTGGTTCTGCTGGGCCGGGGCGTTGCCGGTGCGCGGCGCCACCTTCACCGGCTTCTTCCCGCAGAAGGCCGGCTCCAGCGCGTTCATCAGGCCCTGGGTGACCGAGCCGTTGTTGGAGGCGTTGGCGAAGACCACCACCGAGCGCCGCCCGTCCGGGGTGGCGAAGGACTGGGTCTGGAAGCCCTGGACGATCCCGCCGTGTCCGTAGACGTCCCCGCAGGTCAGCGAGATGCGGCGGAGGCCCAGCCCGTAGGAGATCTTGGCGGTCGGAGTGGGCAGCGCGGCCTCCATCTGGCGCAGCGAGTCGTCCGAGACCAGCCCGCCGTTGTCGCCGGCCACCAGGGCGGTGAGGAAGCGGTCGAGGTCCGAGGCGGAGGAGATGACCGCACCGGCGGCCCACACCCAGGAGCCGGTCTGCTCGGTGGAGTCCAGCAACGGCTTGCTGCGGTCGTCGTTGGTGAGGTAGCCGGTGACGTGGGCGCCCTCGATCCGCTGGTCCGGGACGACGAAGGAGGTCTGGGTCAGGCCGAGCGGCTCGATGATCCGCTCGCGCAGCACGTCGGCGTAGGGGCGGCCGGTGAGGTTCTCGACGGCCATGCCCATCAGCACGAAGTCGGTGTTGGAGTAGGAGTAGCGGCTGCCCGGGGTGTACTGCTGCCCGTGCTTGACGGACATGGCGACCATCTGGGCGGGGGTGTAGACCGTGCTGCGGATCCGGGCCTCGAAGGCGGCGGTGGTCTCCTCGCCGGCCTGCTCCAGCAGGTCGTTGGTGTGGTCGTAGATGCCGGCCCGGTGCTCCATCACCTGGCGGCCGGTCATCGCCCAGCCGTCCGGGAGGGTGCCGGCCGGCAGGTAGTCGCGCAGCGGCTTGTCGAGGTCGATCCGGCCCTCCTGCGCCAGCTGCATCACGAGAACGGCCGTGAACATCTTGCTGTTGCTGCCGACCCGGAACCTCCACGCGGAGTTCATCGGGGTCCCGTCCAGATCGGCCTTGCCGACGGTCAGGGAGCGGGTCCGGTCGTCGTCGCCGTGGTCGCTGATCACGGCGAAGGCGCCGGGGGCGCCGGCGGCGGTGGTGGCTTGAAGCGCGCTCTGCACCCCCGCGGTGTCGGGGGCGGGCAGGGCCGGGCCGTCCTGGCCGGCGGCCAGGGCGGGTACGGCTCCGGTGGCCGCCAGGACGGCAGCGGCGGCGGCCACCGCGAGCGGACGCAGCAGACGGGTCTTCGCCATGTTCCTCGGCTCTCTCGTGCGCTGACGCGGTGTCGGATCGCGTCGGGTCGATGATCACTATCACCGGTCCGGACGGTCCGTGGCAATGTGAACCTTCGTGCCCGCTTCGTCCGTTGGCGGGCCGTTTTGCCGGGGCACGGTCCGTTCTCCGGCCCGGGGGCAAGGTTTTACCTCCCGTCATCTACCCGCGTTGACCACCGTGACCGCATGCTGTTCGGGCTGCTCCGTTCGGCGTGTCCACGTCGGCCGCGCCGGCCTGGTCGTCCACGCGGGCCGCGTCGGCCAGGTGGACCACGCCACCTGACGCGTCCGCTCCCCGGCGCCTCCGCGCGCCGACCTCCCCCTCACCGACCATGGAGTCCCCATGCCCCTGGCCACCTTCGCGCGCCGTGCCGGCGCCCTGCTGCTCGTCGGTGCCGGCCTGATATCCGCCTCCGGTGCCGCCCACGCCGACGCCGTCGCCGGCGGCTACTCGACGATCGTCTTCCCGGACCAGGACCACAGTGCGGTCTACGGCCTCGTCAACGCGGCCACCAGGTCCGTCGACGTGACGATGTACGAGCTGCGCGACACCACGGCCGTGAACGCCCTGATCGCCCGGCAGCGCGCCGGCGTGCGGGTCCGGGTGATCCTGGACGGGAAGCACAGCTCGGTCAACGGCGCCGCCTACTCCGCGCTCAAGGCGGCCGGCGTCGGCGTGACGTACTCCTCCTCGGCGTTCGTCTACACCCACCAGAAGACCGTCACCGTGGACGGCGCCAAGTCGCTGATCCTGACCGGGAACCTGGACGCCACCTACTACTCCAGCAGCCGCGACTACGGGGTCGTCGACACCGACGCCAACGACGTCGCCGCGATCGAGCAGGTCTTCGCCGCCGACTACGCCAAGACCTCGATCACCCCCTCGGACGGCGACAACCTGGTCTGGTCGCCCACCGACTCGCAGGACCGCCTGCTGGCGCTGATCAACGGCGCCCAGACCTCGCTGGACGTCCAGGAGCTGGAGTTCGGCGACCCGGCCCTGGTCGACGCCGTCACCGCCGCCGCCAACCGCGGCGTCACCGTCCGCGTCGTCGGGATGAGCCCGGACACCTACGGCTCCTCCTTCGACGAGGTCACCGCGGCCGGCGCCAAGGTGGTCACCTACTCCTCGACCACCGGCCTGTACATCCACGCCAAGGCCATCGTCGCCGACTACGGCACGCCCACCGCCAAGGTGTTCGCCGGCTCGGAGAACTTCTCCGACAACTCGCTGAACAACAACCGCGAGCTGGGCCTGATCGTCTCCGACTCCGGGGTGCTCAGCACGATCGAGTCGACCTTCGCCACCGACTTCGCCAACGGCACGCCCTACTAGGCCGTTTCCGGCCCGGGGCGTGTCGGACACGCCCCGGGCCGGTTCGGTCGGCACTCCGGGTAGCTCAGTCACCTCCCGTCCGGGCGGCCCCGTCGGGGCCGCCCGCCACCCGAGGAAACGTCATGACCTCGTCCGCGAAGCCCCTGAACGACGCCCCCCGTCCGCGCTCCCGCTCCCGCCGCACCGCGACCGCGATCGGCTCGGCCGTCGCACTGGTCGCCGCCTCGGCCGGGCTGTGGGCCGCCACCGCCAGCACCGCGCAGGCCGCCGGGCTGCCCACGCCCGACCACATCGTGGTCGTGGTGATGGAGAACCACGCCTACAGCCAGGTCATCGGCAGCAGCAGCGCCCCCTACCTCAACAACACCCTCAAGGCGGGCGGCGCCAACCTCACCCAGTCCTTCGCCATCACCCACCCCAGCGAGCCGAACTACTACGCGCTGTTCTCCGGCTCCACCCAGGGCCGGGTCGACGACAGCTGCGTGACGGTCGGCGGCTTCCAGGCCCCGAACCTGGCCTCCGAGGTGCTCGCCGCCGGGAAGACCTGGGCGAGCTACAACGAGACCCTGCCCAGCCAGGGCAGCACGGTGTGCAGCAGCGGCAAGTACGCGCAGAAGCACAACCCCTGGTTCGGCTTCGGCAACGTCCCGCTCAGCAGCGCCAAGACCTTCGCCCAGTTCCCGACCGACTACACCACGCTGCCCAACGTGTCGTTCGTGATCCCGAACCTGTGCAGCGACATGCACGACTGCTCGGTCGGCACCGGCGACACCTGGATCAAGAACAACCTCGGCGCGTACGCCGCCTGGGCGCAGAGCCACAACAGCCTGCTCGTCGTCACCTTCGACGAGGACAACAGCCTGTCCGGCAACCGGATCCCGACCCTGGTCTACGGCGCCCACGTGACGCCGGGCAGCAGCAGCTCCACCACCTACAACCACTACAACGTGCTGCGCACCCTGGAGGACCTCTCCGGAGCGAGCGGCCACGCGGGCAACGCGGCCGGCGTGACGGACGTCACCGGCATCTGGAACTGACCCCGCGCGCCCGAGGCGCACCCCGGACCGGCGACCGCCCCGCGGTCGCCGGTTCCGCCGCTCCCGCCGCCGGTGGCGGGGCCGGGCGTCCGGCTGGTATCGATAGGGGCGTGCGATTCGAACAGGTGCCGATGCCGGACCAGGTGGGGGAGCGTCCCCGGGACGCCCGCGGGTACCCGGTGCCGGCGATCACGCCGTGGCAGGACGGGCAGCCGCAGTTCGCGCTGACCGACCACGGGCGCAGCGCCGACTGCGCGCTGGAGCGCCGCTGTTCGGTGTGCGGCGCCGTCATGCCGCGCGGTCCGGTCTGGCGGGTGGTCGGTCCGGCGGAGAGCGCCGCGATGGCGGCGGCGCTCGGGGCCGGGCGCCCGTACCGCAACCTGGCGCCGACCATGGAGGGCCCGGGGCACCGCGCCTGCATGCTGTACGCGTCGATGGTGTGCCCGTACCTGGCCCGGCCCAACGCCCGTCGGCGGGTGAGTGCCGAGGGCGCGGGGGAGGGGCTGACCGCCGCCGCCGTGCGCGGTGCGGCGCGCGGCGGGACGGGGGCGGTGGTCGGGTTCGGCGACTACGAGTACGCGGTCACCGAGGAGCGGGTGCTGTTCCGCTTCCTCGACCTGGTCGAGTTCCTGCCGCACGAGTCGGCCGACGAGCACCTCGCGGAGCTGCGCGCCGAGTTGGCGCGCCCGGCCGGGGGGACCGGGACGACCGGGGCTCAGGGCCGGTAGACCGGCAGGCCCTTGAGGGTGGAGACCTGGGCCGGGGCCGCCGAGCCGTCGGCCGGCACGGTGCTGATGCCGTCCGGGGTGCGGGCCGCGACGGTCCTGCCGTCGGGGGACCAGGCGGGCTCGGTGTAGTCCGTGGTGGCCGAGGGGGTGAGGTCCTTCTCGGCCGTCCGGTCGTGCTCGGTGGAGCGGGTGAACAGGTGGTCGTGGCCGTTCACCGAGCGGACGAAGACGATGCTGCGGGCGTCCGGGGACAGCGCGGGCTGGGAGCCCTTGCCGATGTCCCGGGTAGCCGGGCGGATGTAGTCGTCGTAGATGTACACCTCGCCGGCCGGGGTGTTGGCGTACGCGATGTCGGCCTGCTGCCCGCCCGCGTTGGCCCAGGTGTTGCCGGTCTGCGGCGGCTGCGGGGCGCCGGCCGCGTCGCCGCCCTCGGAGTTGTGCGGGGCGAGCTCCTCGACGGCGCCGCCCTTGGCGGGCACCTTCTCCAGCCGCAGCACGCCGCCCTTGTCGGCGGTGAACACGATGTTGTTGTAGCGGTCGGTCTCGTCGGGCACCGCGCCGCCGCTCGGCCCCTTGCCGGCGTGCTGCCAGGTCGGGTGGGACCAGGTCTCGCCGCCGGGGGCCTTGGCGAGGGTCGTCCTTCCGCTGCCGTCCGGGGCGGCGGTCAGCAGGTTGCCGTCGCCGTCGACGAAGACGACCTTCTTGCCGTCGGGGGACCACGCGAGGTCGCGCACCACCGTGCCGAAGTCGACGGTGGTGCCGTTCATCGCGACCGTCCGGGTGCCCGTGCTGATGGTCAGGTGGTTGGCCGCGGAGGTGCCGTTGACCTCCTTGCCGCCCGGTGCCGGGCTGCCGGAGTGCGATCCGCCGCCCGGCGCCGCCGTGACCGGGGCGCCGGTGGCGGCGGTCGAGCCGGAGTCGCCGTTCTCGGGGCCGCAGGCGGAGAGCAGGACCGCGCCCGCGGTCGTCATCAGGGCGATGGCGGCGGCGGTGCCGAATCTGTTGCGCACGGACATCTCTTGGTCCCCCTCGGTGGTGCCTGTCGCTTCCGACAAGGAGGTTCCCAGTCCGAGGTCCGCGGCCGGTGCGGGCTCCGTCACAGCCTTGGAACAGTGGCGGACGAAGCCGTCCGACGCCACGTCAACCGCCCCTGCCCACCCGGTCGGGAGCGCTCAGAGGCCCAGCTCGGTGAGGCCCGGGTGGTCGTCCGGCCGGGGGCCGGCCGGCCAGTGCAGGAGCCGCTCCCCGGGGGCGATCGGCAGGTCGTTGATGCAGGCGAGCCGGCGGGCCATCAGGCCGTTCGCGTCGAACTCCCAGTTCTCGTTGCCGTACGAGCGGTACCACTGCCCGGCGTCGTCGTGCCACTCGTAGGCGAAGCGGACGGCGATCCGGTCGCCGTCGTGCGCCCACAGCTCCTTGACCAGGCGGTAGTCGAGTTCGCGCTGCCACTTGCGGGTGAGGAAGGCGGCGATCTGCTCGCGGCCGGTGAGGAACTCGGCCCGGTTGCGCCAGCGGCTGTCGGGTGTGTAGGCGAGGGCCACGCGCTGCGGGTCGCGGGTGTTCCAGGCGTCCTCGGCGGCGCGGACCTTGCGGTGGGCGGACTCCTCGGTGAAGGGGGGAACGGGAGGGCGCTGTTCGGTCACGGGATTCTCCTCGGGAACGGGCATTCCGCCGGCGAGAACGATCGTTCTCACGTCAGTCGCTACCCTAGGAGAATCATCGTTCTCACGCAAAGGTCACGGCAGATGGAACAGGTGGACCCGCGGACCCGGATCCTCGACGCGGCCGAGGAGCTGTTCTACGGGCGGGGCGTCCAGGCGGTCGGGATGGATGCCGTCCGGGCCGCCTCCGGGCTGACCATGCGCCGCGTCTACCAGCTCTACCCGTCCAAGGACGAGCTGGTCGAGGCCTACCTGCGGCGGCGCGACGCGCGATGGCGGGCGGGCCTGGCCGTCCACGTCTCCCGGGCCGGCGGCACGCCCCGGGACCAGGTGCTCGCGGTCTTCGACTGGCTCGGGCAGTGGTTCGCCGAGCCCGGGTTCCGCGGCTGCGCCTTCGTGAACTCCTTCGGCGAGCTGGGCGCCACCAGCCCCGCGGTCGCGGCCGCCGCCCGGCACCACAAGGCGGAGTTCGCCGGCTACCTGGCCGGCCTGGTCGACGCCGCCGGCGCCCCGCCCGCCACCGCGGCCCAGCTCGCCCTGCTGGCCGAGGGCGCGATCACCGTGGCCGCCGTGCACGGGGACCCGGAGGCCGCCGCCGAGGCCCGGGCGGCCGCCGCCCTCCTGCTGGACGCCGCGGTACGCGCACGGAACTGAACGCGGTGGCCGCCCCGGGGCCGGGGTCCGGGCCCACACTCCCGGACCCCGGAGCCCGGACCCCGGGGCGGTGGGCGGGGGCGGCTCAGCCGATGGTGTAGCCGGAGCCGTAGGCGGTGATGGTGAACGGGCCGTCCAGGTCGTAGTTGCCGGTGGCGGCGATCCGCCGCAGGCACTCGACCCGGTCGACGGACTTGCGCCATTCCTCGGCGGTGGAGGAGTTGGCCGGGTTGTTCAGGTCGTCGATCCGGACGTCGAAGAAGGCGTCCAGCCAGGCGCGCTCGCCGGCGGCCGAGGGCGCACCGGCCTTGGCCGTGGTCCGGCCGATCAGCGCGGGCAGGGCGTCGTACTCACCGCCGTTGCCGTGCTGGATCGAGGCGTCGTAGAGCTCGGCGCGGGCCAGCGCGGTGGTGAGGCCGAGCCGGTCGGCCTGGTCCATGGCCGGGGTGAAGTAGCGCTGGTCGACCTGGTCGTCCTGGACCTGCCGGAAGGCCGGGTCCTGGGCGGCCTGCTGCCAGGCGGCGATGTAGTCGGCCTCGGGCAGGCCGCCGGTGTCGCCGCTGCCGGCGGCGGCCAGGCGCTCCAGTTCGGGGATGAAGCGGGCGAGCGGGTTGTCGGGGGCGACGGCGGTGTAGGCGCGGACCACCTTGAGGGCGTCGCCGTCGTTGGTGGTGAACCCGGCCCGGCCCGCGGTGACGCCGCGGCCGTCGTTGATGTTCTCCGCGTAGCCGTACTGGATGGTGGTGGTGCTGTTCTCGAAGACGCTGACCAGCTGGTCGGCGCGGCGGCGCTGGTCGGGGGTGAGCCCGCCGGCGGTCACCCGGGGGTTGGTGCCCGCCTGCCGGGCGGCGGCCGCCGGGGCGGCGGGCTGCTCCGGTGCGGCCTGGGCCGGGTCCACGGCCCAGGCGCCGCAGGCGGCGGTGGACAGGAGGAAGGCGGCGAGCGCCGTCCCGGTGGTCACGGTCCGGGTGGTGTTCCTGGTGCTCCTGCGGGAGGTGCTGCGGTCCATGGGGAAGTCGTCCTCTCGGTGGGGGAAGAGGTCGTGCTCGTTGCTCGGATCCGGCGATTCGTTGTTAGGAAACCTTCCTAACTATGGGCATTGAACCACCAGCCGGTGCCCACGCCAAGCCGTCGGGCGGGGTGGAATGCGGTGCGGGTACGCCCCTTGCGCCCCACGCGTCCCTCGTTTATCGCCCGTTGATCGCCGCCGCCTAGCGTCGGGGGCATGGACGACAGGACGGCCGAGCGGCCGAGGGTGGCGCCCGAGGGGCGGATGACCGAGCAGGACGCCGAGCGGTTCCGGCAGTTGCTGGCCGGGTTGGAGAACTCGCTGGCGGCGGACCGGGAGGTGGCGGGGCGTGAGGCCTGAGGCCGCCGAGCCGCGCGGCCCGATGGCGGTGCTGCCGCTCTGGCGGCGCGCGGAGGAGTACCGGGACGCGAACCGGCCCGGGGTGCTGCGGGGGCACCCCGGGCCGGTGGCGTCGGATCAGCCGGAACCGGCACCGGCACTGGCACTGGAGGCGGAGGCGGAGGAGGTGCCGGTGCCGGAGGCGAACTGAGCGACCGTCAGCAGTCGCACCCGCAGTCGCAGCCGTCGCAGCCGCAGGAATCGCAGCAGTCGCACCCGCACTTGCCGCACTCGCAGCAGCTGGGGTCGCAGCAGTCGCAGGCGTCGCAGCAGTCGTGCCGCTCGCAGAAGCCCTTGCGGCGCTCCCGGCTGAACGGGTCGTCGTGCTCGCAGCAGAGCAGCTGGCAGGAGCAGGCCATCAGGGCCCACACCGCGCACCCGGCGAGCAGGTTGCGCGGGTGCGGCGGCTTCCCGCCGATCGGCGGGCCGAAGCCCGGGCCCTGGGGCACCCACGGGGGAACGGGCGCCTGCCCGGGCGGCGTCCGACGCGGCGGCGCGTCCTGCGGGTGTTCGGCGCCGGTGCGCTCGGCGGTGGCGTGCTCGGTGCCGGCGTGTCCGGCGCCGGCCGGCCCGCGTCTGCAGTTCGCCGCGTGCCCGGCCCGGCCGAAGACCCGGTCCACCGCGGTCTCCGTCTCGTGGGCGAGCAGGACGTGCACCAGGGCCCGGTCGGTGAGCTCGACCTCCCGCAGTGCGAGCCGGATGCCGTGCACGGCGTCCCGGCAGAGCCGTTCGGCCTCGGCGCGGTCGGTGCCGGTGGCGGTCAGCGGGTTCCAGGCGCCCGAGGCGGCGTCGGCCGCCTGGTCCTCGGCGGCGTCCAGCAGGTGGGCGAGCCGCCCGAACAGCCGCCCGGCCTCGGCGAGCGGGGCGGCGTTGCCGGGCCGCCCGGCGATCACGGCGGTGTGCGCGAAGGCGGCCGAGGTGGCGGTCTCGGTGGGTTCGGTGACCAGCAGCACGGAGCCGCCGGGCCGCAGCGAGCGCTCCAACTCGCCCTGCCGGGAGGCGGCGTCGAGCAGCACGGCGGTGTCGAAGCCGATCGTGGAGGCGCTGCCCGCGCTCTGCCGGTCCCAGCGCCTGGTCACCGCGCGGGCCCCGGCGGCGACCGGGCGGCGGGCGAACACGCCGTCCCGGTCCTCGACGTGGTCGCGGATCTTCACCGAGGCGAGCGTGAGCGAGACGGCGGCCGCCAGCCGGGCGCCCTCGCCCTTGGCGACGGAGGCCGTGCGCATGCCGCGCAGCGGGCAGGGCCCGGCGGTGCGGCGCCAGTTGGTGTCGGTCGGGGCGGCCTGGGCCTCGACCAGGACGGAGATGATCAGGCCGTCGTAGTTGGTGGCGGTCCGGGCGAGCTGCCCGTGGTCGTCCCGCAGGGCGAGGCAGAGCCCGCACAGGTGCGCCATCCAGGAGGTGCGGAGGCCTTCGGACAGCCGGTGGCTGCACGGTCTGATGATGCCGAACACGATCGTTGCTCCCCCTCGCCGGTGGGCCGCGGAAGGGCCCCTCGGGCCGCTGACCGGCCCCTTTGTCGGCGGACATCATATGATCACCGGCTCGACATCGGCCGACGGGCGACCGAACCGAGGCCGCCCCGAGACCGAGCCGCCGTCAGACCTCCACAGTTCCCGGAGAACTCCCGGGAAGCTGATCCCGTATCCGGGATAGCATCACGGATATGGGAATCGACACCGCCGCCGACGAGCGGCTGGCACAACGGCTCGCCGAGTTGCGGGTCGAACGCGGCTGGACGCTGGAGGAGTTGGCGCAACTGGCCGACGTCAGCCGGTCCACCCTCTCCCGGGTGGAGCGGGCCGAGGTCAGCCCGACCGCCGCCCTGCTCGGGCGACTGTGCACCGTGTACGGGCGGACCATGTCCCGGCTGCTCGCCGAGGTGGAGTCCGGCCCCGCCCGGCTGGTCCGGGCCGGGGAACAGCAGCTCTGGCGCGACGAGGCCACCGGCTTCGTCCGCCGCTCGGTCTCCCCGCCGCACGGCTCGCTGCACGCCGAGATCATCGAGGGCCGGCTCCCGGCCGGCGCCGACATCGCCTACGACCGCCCCTGCCTGCCCGGACTGGAACACCACCTCTGGCTGTTCGAGGGGCGGTTGGAGCTCACCCTGGACGGCGAGGCCGAACTGCTCGGCCCCGGCGACTGCCTGCGCTACGGCTCCGGCAGCATGCGCTTCCGCAGCCTCGGCCCCGGCGAGGCCCGCTACGCCCTGGTGGTGGTCGAGTCATGAGCACCACCACCGGCCCGATACCGGAGCGGGCGGGCAAGCTGCGCTTCGACGCCGCGGGGCGCCGCGTCCTGCTGGTCTGCGTCGCGGGCGGCTTCACCACCCTGATCGACCAGTCCGTCCTGAACACCTCCATCCCCGCCCTGCGCGAGGCCCTGCACGCCCAGCCCGCCCACCTGCAGTGGATCGTCGCCGGGTTCTCGCTCGCCTTCGGCCTCGCGCTGATCCCCGGCGGACGCCTCGGGGACGTCAAGGGCCGCAAGTGGTTCTTCGTCACCGGCCTGGCCCTGTTCACCGCGGTCAGCCTGGTCTCCGCGACCGCCACCGCCCCGGAGGTGCTGATCGCCGCCCGACTGCTCCAGGGCGTCGGCGCCGGACTGGTCAACTCCCAGATGATCGGCACCCTCCAGGACGTCTTCGACGGCCAACTGCGCGCCCGTGCCCTCGGGATGTACGCCGTCACCGGCAGCCTGGCCTTCGCCCTCGGCCCGCCGGTCGGCGGCCTGGTCCTGGCGGCGGCCGGCCCCGAACTCGGCTGGCGGCTGACCTTCCTGCTCAACGTCCCGTTCGGCCTGGCGACCCTGCTGCTGGCCGTCCGGCACCTGCCCGCGCCCCGCCCGGCGACCCGGCACGCCGACCTCGACCTGCTCGGCCTGCTGCTGGTCGGCGCGCTCACCCTCGTCCTGATGCTGCCCTTCGTCCAACCGCCCGGCTGGGCCGGCTGGCTGGCCTTCGGGGCCGGCGCCCTGGCCCTGCTCGGCGCACTGGTCGGCTGGCAGCGCCGCTACGCCCGGACCGGCGGGAACCCGCTGATCCACCCCGCCCTCAGCCGCTCCGCCCCGTACGCGCTCGGCACGGCCACCGCGATGGCCCAGTTCGGCTCCTCGCTGGCCGCCTCGCTGGTGCTCACGATGTTCCTCCAGGACGGCCTGGGGCTGTCCCCGATGGGCGCCGCCCTGGTCTCGCTGCCCTCCGCGCTGGCCATGGCGACCGCCTCCGCGCTCGCCTGGCGGGTGGTGCAGCGGCTCGGCCGGCGCACCGTCACCCTCGGGATGACCGGCTCCGCGCTCGCCATGCTGCTCAGCGGCGCCGTCGCGCACTGGGCCCCGGCCGCCGTGCTGCCCTGGCTGCTGGCCCTGCTCCAACTGCTCAGCGGCGCCTCGGTCGGCCTGATGGGCTCCACCAACCAGGCCTACGTGCTGCGCCACGCGCCCGCCGAGGCGGCCGGGGTCAGCGGGGCGATCCTGCAGATGGCGCAGCGGATCGCGGCGGCCGTCGCGGTCTCCGCACTGTCCGGGGTCTACCTGCGCGAGACGGCCGGGGGCGGCGGCCACCGCTCCGCCTACCTGGCGGCGAGCCTGGTCTGCGCGGCGGTGGCCGGACTCGCCGTACTGGCCTCCGTGTTCGCCGGCCGGGCGACCGGGCCGGAACGCACCCCCGAGGACGCCACTGCGGTGCGCCGAGGGCGAACGGCCGTCCGGTAGCAGCCGGTCGGCGCATACGGTGGGGTCCATGACGACAGTACGAACGGTGGAACTGCCCGGCGTCACGCTCGCCTACCGGGAGAGCGGACGCCCCGACGGCCCGCCGCTGGTGCTGCTGCACGCCCTCGGCGAGCGCGCCGCCGACTGGGACACGGTGCTCCCCGACCTCGCCCCCGACCACCACGTGTACGCGCTCGACCTGCGCGGCCACGGCGACAGCGGCCGCACCGACCGCTACGGCCTGGCCGAGCTGCGCGAGGACGTGCTCGCCTTCCTCGACGCGCTCGGCCTGGACCGGGTCGACCTGGTCGGCCACTCGATGGGCGGCGTGGTCGCCTACCTGCTCGCCCAGGCCGCGCCCGAGCGGATCGGCCGGCTCGTCCTGGAGGACATCGCCGCCCTGTACCCGCGCCCGTCGAGCGTGCCGCCCGAGGGCGCGGACGAACCGGCGCACTTCGACTGGGCGATGGTCCGGGCGATCAAGGCACAGATCGACACCCCCGACCCGGCCTGGCGGGAGGGACTGGCCCGGATCACCGCCCGCACCCTGGTCGTCGCCGGCGGGCCCACCAGCCACATCCCGCAGGAGCGGGTCGCCGAACTCGCCCGGCTCGTCCCGGACTGCCGCCTGGTCACCATCGAGGCCGGGCACCTGGTGCACCGTACCCGGCCCGCCGAGTACGTCGCCGCCGTGGCGCCGTTCCTGGCGCGCTGAGCGACCCCTCCCGTCGGGTCAGCCTCAGCCGAAGACGATCGCGGCCCCGCTGTCCAGGCTGGCGCGGCAGGCCCGGTACAGCTGGTGCCAGGTGAAGACCTCCGGCTCGAAGGGGTCGTCCGCAGGCAGATCGGTCAACCGGGCGGACTCCGCCGGGTCGAGCGAGCCGTCGGCCGCCAGTCGGACGCCGATGGCGGCGGCGAACCCCTGGAGTTCGGCCAGCAGGGCGGCGCTGGAGCCCACCATGGCGCCCCCGGGCACACCGGACTCCTCGGGCAGGAACAGCGGGTCCTCGTCCTCGAACTCCGCCGGTACGTAGTAGCCCTCGCAGTCGGAGTGGCAGAGCAGGTGCGAGTCCAACACGACCGTCTCGTCGTCGACCTGCTCCAGCTCCTCCTCGTACTGCTCCCGGCTCACCCCGCGCGCCCCGGTGACCGGCTCGCCCAGCCGGTGGAGCACGTACACCCGGCGCAGCCCGGACAGGTAGCTGTACGGGAAGCCCGCCGAGAAGACCGCGCCGCCACCCCCCGGCACGGCCGGCTCCCGCCAGGCCACCCCCGCGGCCTCCAGCGCCCGGTGCAGCACCTCGGCGTCGTCCCGCATCTCCGGGGAACCGAGCGTCCCCACACTGATCGACAGTCCCATGGCCGGCAATCTAGTACCGCCCTACGACAACGGAGGTCAGACCCCCTGCTCGGCCGGCAGCCGCCCGCTGCGCACCGCCGCCAGCAGCTCGGCGTGGTCGGCCTCGGTGCGGTCCGCGTAGGCGACGGCGAAGGCGGCGACCGCCTCGTCCAGTGCCTCGTTCTTGCCGCAGTACCCGGCGAGCAGGCCCGGGTCGGCGGTGTGGGCGTGCGCCCGGGCGAGCAGCGCGCCGGTGATCCGGGCGTAGTCGTCCAGCTGGCCCGGCAGCAGCGCGGCCGGGTCGACGCTGCCCTTGCGGTTGCGGAACTGCCGCACCTGGTAGGGGAGTCCGTCCACGGTCGTCCACCCGAGCAGGGTGTCGCTGACCACCTGCATGTGCTTCTGGCCGCGCACCACGCGCCGCCCCTCGTGCTCCTGCGGCCGCGGCCCCCGGCCGCCGTCCAGGTACGGCAGCAGGACGGACGGCCGGGCCTCCTTCACCTGGAGCACCAGCGGCTGGTCCCGGTGGTCGGTGAGCAGCACGACGTACGAGCGGGTGCCGACGCTGCCGGTGCCGACCACCCGGAAGGCCACGTCCTGCACCCGGTACCGGGACAGCAGGGTGCGCACCTCGGCGGGCACCGTCGCCACGTACGGGCCCAGCGCCCCGGCCACCGCCCGGGCGGTCGCGTCGGTGACCTCGGTGAGCACCGGCGGGGCGGCCGTGAAGCGCCAACCGCCGTCCGCGGTCCGGGTGGTGCTGCGGGCGGCGAACCGGGCGCTGGTGTTGCCGAGGGCCTTCGTGCCGACCTTGCGCAGCACCTCGGCGAGGTCGTGCGCCTCGGTGAAGGACACCAACTGCTCGTCCGCCACGGCGTTCCAGGCGTCCAGGGCGGGCAGCTTGGCGAGGGTGCGCATGGTGCGCCGGTAGGAGCCGGCCGCGTGCGCGGCGGCGGCCCGGGCGGTGCTCTCGCTCGCCCCGGTCTCCCGCCCGGCCAGCACCAGGCTGGTGGCCAGCCGCTTGAGGTCCCACTCCCAGGGGCCGGGCACGGTCTCATCGAAGTCGTTGATGTCCATCACGAGTTGGCCGCGCGCGTCGCCGTACAGGCCGAAGTTCGCCGCGTGGGCGTCCCCGCACAGCTGCGCGGTGACGCCGGTCACCGGCGTGCCCGCCAGGTCGGCGGCCATCAGCCCGGCCGACCCGCGCAGGAAGGCGAACGGGGTGGCGGCCATCCGGCCCACCCGGATCGGCACCAGCCCGGGGATCCGGCCCGCGTTGGAGGCCTCGATCGCCGCCACGGCGGTGGGCCGGTCGGGCGCGGGCGCGAACTCCGCGTGCCGCTCCCGGGGGACGCGTTCCCGCAGGGCCTTGCCCTGCTCGCGGGCCCGCTGCGCCCGGCCGTCCGGGCCGGTCGCGAATCCGGGGACGCCGAACTGCCGCCGTGCCGTGCTGCTTCCGTTGTCCGCCACTGTCCCCGCCCCGCCCGCCTTGCTCGAACTCCCGCCCGTGACCTGCACGGATGGCTTGCCAGGGGGAGTGACGTCCGGGGCGGCGCGGTGGTTCCCGGGGCCGGTGGGCCCGGTGGGGCCCGCCGCGCCCCACGGTAGGGCCAGGCCCTACCGTGGGGCGGATGACAGAGCTTCGGAACGGCCTGACGGTACGACTGCCCGCCGTCGCGGCCGCGCTGGTGACGGTGGCGGCGGGCCTGGGCGTGCGCGCCGTGCTGACCGGCGAGGTGGCCAAGTACGCGGGCGACGCGCTCTACACCGTGCTGGTGTACGCCCTGGTGGTGCTGGTCGTGCCCCGGGTGCGCCCGGTGCGGGCCGCCCTGGTGGCGGCCGCGGTGAGCTGGGCGGTGGAGCTGTTCCAGGCCACCGGCCTGCCGGACGCCTGGGGGCGGCACAGCGGGCTGGTGCACCTGGTGCTCGGGTCGACCTTCAACCCGCCGGACCTGTGCTGGTACCTGGTCGGCGGGGGGGGGCGCGCGCGGGGTCGGGCGGGGGGGCGGGGCGGGGGGGGCCGGGCGGGGGCCGCCGCGCGCCGCGGGCGGGGGCGAGCT
>NZ_JBHZCY010000098.1:26049-34818 GCF_042786665.1 Kitasatospora sp. NPDC059146
CGGGTGGGCCGGCCGGGGCCCCCGCGCCCGGCGCCTGACAGGGCATCAGTATTGACGGTCCGTCATTCCTGACGAGAAGTCAGAGCGGCAGCAGGTCGGGCCGCTTGGCCTCCACGTGGTCGCCCGAGGACTCCCCGCGCAGGCGCCGGCCGACCCAGGGGATCAGGAACTCCCGCGCCCACTGGAGGTTCTCCCGCCGCTGGTCGGCCGGGGTGAGCGCGCGGGCGGTCGGCCACGGGGCCTCCGGGTCGTCCTGGGTGCGCAGGCCGAGCGAGCGGGCGGCCAGCAGGGCGACCCGCTGGTGGCCCTCGGGGGAGAGGTGCAGCCGGTCCTCGCTCCAGGCCCGGCGGTCCTGCACCGCGCGCAGCGACCACAGGTCGGCGACCTTGCAGTCGTAGCGGTCGGCGACGGCCCGCATGTGGCCGTTGTAGGTGGCGATCTTGCCGCGCAGGTGCTTGATCAGCGGCACCTCGCGGGTGTCGAAGCCGGTGCAGATCAGCACCGTCCCGGCGTTCTCGGCGAGTTGGGCGACGGCGGCCTCGAAGCGGACGGCCACCTCGTCCGGGTCGCTGCCGGGCCGGAGGATGTCGTTGCCGCCGGCGCAGAAGGTGACCAGGTCGGGCTGGAGCCGGCGGACCTGCGGCACCTGCTCGGCCACGATCTGGTCCAACAGCCGCCCCCGCACCGCCAGGTTGGCGTAGCGGAACCCGCCCGGCGGCCGCCCGTCGGAAAGCAGCCCGGCCAGGCGGTCGGCCCAGCCGGCGAACGCGCCGTCGGCACCGGGGTCGTTCAGGCCCTCGGTGAAGCTGTCCCCGAGGGCGGCGTACGAACTGAGGTCAAGGGTCTCCTGGAGGTTCGGCATGAAAGAGATAGTTCACCCATTCAAGTGACCTACGCCACCGTAGGTGAGCCTGGCGGAACGTGAGATGGGCCACGTACGCTCTACGGCCCCGCCCGGGCGGCAGAGCGGCCGCTCCGGCAAAGCACAAGGTCCGCTCCCCCTTCCGCTTTCCGGCGCGCCCGGACGATGCTCGAAGGACGGCGCGCCGCTCCGGCCGCCGTACCTTCCCTGGGGGAGCACCGGCCATGAACAGCTCCGAGCACTGGACCGTCGACGACCGCTGCACCAACTGCGACGTCGCCCGGCAGCTCGCGCCCGACCTGATCCGGGAGCGCGACCGCAAGTCCGAACTGGTCCGCCAGCCGCGCGACGAGGCCGAGCGCCGCCAACTGCTCGCCGCCGCCCACGCCTGCCCGACCCGTTCCATCCGCCCCGGCGACGGCCCGCTCGACCGGGCCACCGACCCCTTCCCGCTGGCCCTCGACGAGGCCGGCGAGGTGCTGCTGCTGGGCCACAACTCCCGGCGGACCGCGGGGGCCACCGCCTACCTCTGCCGCCGCCCCCACGGCTGGGCGATGATCGACACGCCCCGCTGGAGCGAGGCCCTCGCGGCCCGCTACGAGGCGCTCGGCCCGGTCACCGACGTCCTGCTCACCCACCGCGACCACGCGGCGCACGGCCGCGCCTACGCCGACCGGCTGGGCGCCCGGCTCTGGATCCACGAGGGCGACCTCGCCGCCGCCCCGGACGCCGACCGGGTGCTGCGCGGCACCGCCCCGGTGGAGGTCTCGCCCGGCCTGGTCGCCCACCCCTTCCCCGGCCACACCCGCGGCAGCGTGCTGTACGTCGCCGACGAGCGGTACTGCTTCACCGGCGACAGCCTGTACTGGTCCCGCACCAACCGGGACATCGAGGTGCAGGAGGCGGTGACCTGGTACTCGATCGAGGAGCAGGCGGCCTCGCTGGAGCGCAGCCTGGACGCGCTGCGCTTCGAGTGGCTGCTGCCCGGCCACGGCGACAAGCACCGGATGCCCGCCGAGGAAGCGGACCGCCGGCTGCGCGCCCTCGCCGTCCGGGCCCGCGCACTGCGGACCGAGCCGGTGGACTTCGCCGCGGTGCGCTGGTGACCGGTGCGG
This sequence comes from Kitasatospora sp. NPDC059146, assembly GCF_042786665.1. Lineage (NCBI taxonomy): Bacteria > Bacillati > Actinomycetota > Actinomycetes > Kitasatosporales > Streptomycetaceae > Kitasatospora > Kitasatospora sp. NPDC059146. Next base: position 28,027 of record NZ_JBHZCY010000098.1, read on the forward strand.
CCCGCCGGTGAACCGATCCGGCCCGGCCCGCCGCTGAGCCGACTCCGGGCCGTCGGCGACCGGTGCGGCCCGCCGGTCCGTGCGCCGGGGCTCGCGCCGGGTGCGCGGGGGGTTGCGCCCGCCGGGGGCGCCCGCGCGGGTGTGCGAGCGGGGATCGCGGGGCAGCCGCCTGAGCAGCGACCCGCAGCTCCGCACCCGAACTCCCCGCGATCCTAGGACGGTTGAGCAATGCCCACGCACACCCCGGCACGTACGGCGCGGCCCCGGCGCTACCTGATGTGCCGGCCGACGTACTTCACGGTGGACTACGCGATCAACCCGTGGATGGACCCGGCGCAGCCCACCGACACCGCGCTCGCCGTCCGCCAGTGGGAGCGCCTGCACCGCACCTTCCGCCGCCTCGGCCACACCGTCGAGCTGATCGACCCGGTGCCCGGCCTGCCCGACATGGTCTACGCCGCCAACGGGGCGACCGTCCTGGACGGCCGGGCCCTGGTGGCGACCTTCCGCCACCAGGAGCGGGCCGCCGAGTCCGAGGCCTACCAGTCCTGGTTCCGGTTGCACGGCTACCGCGCGGTGCGCCGCGCCGGGTACGTCAACGAGGGCGAGGGAGACCACCTGGTGGTCGGGCGCCGGGTGCTCGCCGGTACCGGCTTCCGCACCTCGCGGGCCGCCCACGCCGAGGCGGAGGAACTGTTCGGCGTCCCCGTGGTCAGCCTGACCCTGGTCGACCCGCGCTTCTACCACCTGGACACCGCACTGGCCGTGCTCTCCGACGACCACGTCATGTACTACCCGGAGGCCTTCGACGCCCACAGCCGCTCCGTGCTGCGCACCCTCTACCCGGACGCGATCCTCGCCGACCGGGCCGACGCCGAGGTGTTCGGACTGAACGCGGTCTCGGACGGCCGCCGGGTGCTGCTCCCGGACACGGCCAAGAACCTGGCCGGCCGGCTCGCCGAGGAGGGCTACGAGCCGATCCCGGTGGACGTCTCCGAGCTGCTCAAGGGCGGCGGCGGGGCGAAGTGCTGCACCCTGGAGCTCAGGCTCTGACCGCACCCGGACGCCGGAAGCGGCGGAGGCCCGCCCATGGCCGTACCGAGCGGGCCGCCGAACCGTGGGACGTCAGGCGCCCAGCCAGAGGTCCGGCCCGAACACCTCGTAGTGGATGTCCGCCGCCGGGACGCCCGCCGCGAGCAGTTGGCCGCGTACGGCGCGCAGGAAGGGCAGCGGTCCGCACAGGTAGGCGGTGGTGCCGGCCGGGACCTCGACGGTCGACAGGTCGACCAGGCCGGTGCGCTCGGCCGGCCAGTCGCCGAGCGGCTGCTCGTAGAAGACGTGGGCGTCGGCGTCGGCGAGCCGGGCGGTCAGCTGCTCCAGGTCGGCGCGGAAGGCGTGGCTGAGCTGGTCGCGGTCGCCGTGCACCGAGACGATCCGCCGGGTGGAGCCAGTGGCGGCGAGGTGGTCGAGCATCGCCGTCATCGGGGTGTTGCCGATGCCGGCGGAGGCGAGCAGCACCGGGCCGTCGCCGTCGGCGAGGCTGATGTCGCCGAGCGGGGGCGCCAGTTCGACGGTGTCGCCGGCGTGCAGGTGGTCGTGCAGGTGTCCGGAGACCTCGCCGCCGGGCTCGCGCTTGACGCTGAACCGCAGGGCGCCGTCGGCTCCGCCGGACAGGCTGTACTGGCGGATCTGGTGGGCGCCGTCGGCGAGGCGGGTGCGCACCGAGACGTACTGGCCGGGGCGGGAGGCGGGGGCGGGGCGGCCGTCGGCCGGGCGGACCAGGTAGCTGGTGACGGTCGAGGTCTCCTGATGGCGGGCGATCACCGTGTACGGGCGCCACAGGTCGGCCGGGTCGCCGCCGGCCGCGGCCTCGGCGCGCAGCCGGTCCTCGATCGCGATCAGCGCGTTGGCCATCAGCCAGTACACCTCGTCCCAGGCGGCGGCGACCTCCGGGGTGACGGCCTCGCCGAGCACCTCGACGATCGCCGCGAACAGGTGCTCGCGGACGATCTTGTACTGGGCGCTCTCGATGCCGACCGAGACGTGCTTGTGGGCGATCCGGGCGAGCATCGCGTCCGGCCGCTGGTCGGGGTGGGCGATCAGCGCGGAGGCGAAGGCGGCTATCGAGCCGGCCAGCGCCTCGCGCTGGGTGCCGTTGGCCTGGTTGCCCCGGTTGAAGAGGTCGCGCAGCAACTCGGGGTGGGCGGCGAACAGCCGGTCGTAGAAGCGCGGGGTGATGTCACCGATCGCGCCGCCCACGACGGGCAGGGTGGCCTCGACGACCTCGGCGGACTTCGCGGACAGCATCGGAGGAGCTCCTGACGGTAGCTGAGAACTGGTATCTGAGACTCTTATTTAATGCCGTGGGCGCCGGCCGACCCCTCGGGGGCGGGGTCAGTCGGCGGGTCGGGCGGTGAGGCCGAGCAGGACCGGTCCGGTGGGGGAGGCCACCAGCTGGTCGATGCTGAGCGGGTCGAGCGCGGCGAAGAACGCCTCCTGGGCGGTGCGCAGCGCCCCGCGCAGCCGGCAGGCGGCCCGCAGCGGGCACGGCGGGTCGTCCTCGCAGCCGACCACGTCGCCGACGCCCTCCAGTTCGCGCAGCAGCAGGCCGAGCGAGCCGGTCCGCCCGGCGAAGGTGATCATCAGCCCGCCGCCGCGTCCGCGCCGGGCCTCCACCACCCCGAGGTGCTGCAGCCTGCTGACCACCTTGGCCGCGTGGGTGTACGGCACGCCGACCGACTCGGCCACCTCGCGGGTGGTCGGGTTCTCGCCCTCGCCGATCACGGCGAGCCGCATGGCGATGCGGAGGGCGATGTCGGTGCTCTTGGTCAGCCTCACGTTCGAAACGCTATCGAATACGACTCCAGAACTCCAATTTCCCGCACGAGGCGATCCGGCGGTGACCCCGACCGCGACCCCGACTGCGATCCCGGCGGTGATCCCGACCGCGATCCCGACTGCGATCCGAGCGCATCCCGGTCGAATCTGAACAGTTGGCGACATTACCGATCAACTCCTGACGTGCCGTCACCACCCGATCTACGCTTCGCAGCGGCTCCGGAGCCACATCCCTTCGGCATCACCCTTCACCACCTCCCCCTGGTTCGACCTCCCCTGGAGAATCCGTGAGATCACCGCGCGCACCCCGGCGCACCTGGACGGCCGTGGCGGCGATATCCGCAGCCACGGCCGCGCTGCTCTCCCAGCCCGCCACCGCCGAGGCCGCCGCGCCCCCGCCGACCGTGGCGGCCCACGTGCCGGTGGCGCCCTACCCGGCCGGTGTGGCGCTCACTCCGGACGGCGCCCGGGCCTACGTGACCAGCCAGAGCACCGGCACGGTCAGCGTGCTCGACACCGCGAGCCGGACGGTGACCGGCAGCTTCACCGCCGGCACCGGCTCGTACGCGGTCGCCGTCTCGCCCGACGGCAAGCACGCCTACCTGACCCACCACCTGGACAACGCGGTCAGCGTCGTGGACACCGCGAGCGGCACCGTCACCGCGACCGTCCCGGTCGGCGTCCAGCCCTGGGGCCTGGCGCTCTCGCCGGACGGCACCCGCGCCTACGTCAGCAACGCCGGGGCCGGCACCGTCAGCGTGCTGGACACCGCGAGCAACACCGTCACCGCCACCGTCCCGGTCGGGGCCGAGCCGCACGGGCTTGCCGTCTCGCCCGACGGCAAGCGGCTGTACGTCGCCGCCTCCGGCGCCAAGGCGGTGAACGTGGTCGACACCGCGAGCAACGCGGTGAGCGCCACCGTCGCGGTCGGCCACAGCGCCTTCGGCCTGGCGCTCAGCCCCGACGGCAGCCGGCTGTGGGCCGCCGACGGGGACGACACCACGGCCGCCGTGCTCGACACCGGCGCCAACACCCTGGTCGGCACCGTCACGGTCGGCAACGGCCCCTACGCGGTGGCCCTCGCTCCGGACGGCTCCACCGCCTACGTCTCCAACTACGCCGACAACACGCTGAGCGTCATCGACGCGGCCAGCCGGACCGTCACCGCGACCGTCCCGGTGGGTGCCAGTCCGTACACCCTGGCGCTGAGCGCCGACGGGCGGCGCGGCTACCTCGCCGACTTCACCGGCGACGCCGTCGACGTGCTGAACTTCCCGCTGCCGGTGCCCGTGGTGACCGGGATCAGCCCGAACGGCGGCTCCGGGGTCGGCGGCACCACGGTGACCATCGCCGGCACCGACCTCAACGGCGCCACCGCCGTCACCTTCGGCGCGGCCGGCCCGGCCACCTCGTTCAGCTGCACGAAGACCAGCTGCACCGCGACCGCCCCCGCCACCACCGTGACCGGCCCGGTCGACGTCCAGGTCACCACGCCCGGCGGCACCAGCGCCGCCGTCGCCGCCGACCGCTTCGGCTACACCGCGCCCAGCGCCCACCTGGCCGTCGCGCTCACCGCGACCCCGGTCACCGACCTGCTCTCCGGCCGGGTCGACTACACCGTCACCCTCACCAACCAGGGCCCGGACCCGATCACGGCGGCCACCGTCGCCGCGGCCCTGCCCACCGGGCTGACCAGCACCTCGGCCGACTGCACGGTCGCGGCGGGCAAGCTCACCTGCACGCTGGCCGCCCCGCTCGCCAAGGGCGCCAGTACCACCCGGCACTTCTCCGTCCGGGTCGGCGCGCTGAGCCTGGTCACCTCCTGGGACGTCACCGTGGCCCGCACCGCCGGCGCCCCCGCCGACCCCTCGCCCGCCACCAGCAAGGCGACCCGCAGCTGCACCTCCGTCCTCGGCCTGCTGATCACCTGCCGCTGATCACCTGTTGCTGGGCGCCCCCTCGGAGGCCCCGTCCGGACCGCCGGGCGGGGCCTCTCCGTGCCCGCTCCCGCCCTTCCTCCTGGACTACGTGTCCGGATCGGACGTACAGTCCAGCCATGCCTGCCGAAACCCCCGACCCACGCGTGCGGACCTGGTCGCCGGTCTGCCGCGCGGTCGCCCAGCTGCTGGGGCCGTACGCCGAGGTGGTCCTGCACGACACCGCCACCGACCGGGTGCTGGCCATCTGGAACCCGCTGACCCCGCGCGCGCCCGGCGACCCGTCCCTGCTCGGCGAGCTGGACGAACTGGACCCCTCGGCCCCGGACGTCTACGGGCCGTACGAGAAGCTGCTGCCGGACGGCCGGCGGCTGTCCTCGGTCAGCGCGGTGCTGCGGGACGACGCCGGCCGGCCCTCGGCGGTGCTCTGCGTCAACCTGGACCGCGGCCCACTGGACCAGGCCGCCGCCCTGCTGGCCAACTTCGCCGCCCCCACCGCCCCCCGCCCCGAGCCGCTGTTCGAACGCGACTGGACGGAGCGGATCAACGACGTGGTCGGTGGCCACGTCCGCGCCCAGGGCCGCCCGCTGGAGCGCTTCACCCGCGAGGACCGGCTCGCCGTGCTGCGCGAACTGGACGCGGCCGGGGTGTTCGCCGTCCGCCGCGCCGTCCCCGCCGTGGCCGTGGCACTGCGGATCTCCCGCTCCACCGCCTACGCCCTGCTCGCCGAGCTCAAGCACCCCGCCGTGCCCAGGAAGAACTGAGGAGCACCCGATGACCCAGCTGCCCGACTTCCGGCTCGAAACCTACTTCACCCGTTGGGAGTTCACCGCCCGACACCACCTCACCGCCTCCGACGCCCAGACCATGACGATGGCCGAACTCCTCGCCCTGGCCGGCCCGGAGGACCGCGAGGCCTGGGACACCCTGGCGCTCGGCTACACCGAGACCTTCGGCGACCCGGGCCTGCGGCGGGCGATCGCCGGGATGTACGAGCGGGTCGACGCGGACGACGTGATCTGCTTCGGCGGCGCCCAGGAGGGGATCAACCTCGCCATGCAGGTGCTGCTGGAGCCGGGCGACCACGCGGTGGTGGTGACCCCCAACTACCAGTCGGCGGAGACCGTTCCGCTCTCGCTCTGCGAGGTCACCGGCGTCGCCCTGGACGAGCGGCAGGACTGGGCGCTCGACCTGGACGCGGTCGAGGCGGCGCTGCGGCCGAACACCAAGGTGCTCTCGGTCAACTTCCCCAACAACCCGACCGGCACCCTGATCGACGCCGCCGACCTCGCCCGGCTCGCCGGACTCTGCGAGGAGCGCGGCATCCGGCTGTTCTCCGACGAGGTCTACCGCGGCCTGGAACGCGACCCGGCCCGCATCCTGCCGCAGGCCGCCGACCTCTCGGCCACCGCGCTCTCGCTCAACGTGACCTCCAAGTCGCTCGGCCTGCCCGGCCTGCGGATCGGTTGGATCGCCTGCCGGGACCGCGAGCTGCGCACCCGGCTGGAGCGGGCCAAGCACTACACCACCATCTGCAACTCCGCCCCGAGCGAGGTGCTGGCCCGGATCGCGATCACCGCCCGGGAGGGGATCCTCGCCCGCAACCGGGCGGTCATCGCGGCGAACCTGCCGCACTTCGACGCCTTCTTCGCCGAGTTCCCCGAACTCTTCGACTGGCGCGCCCCGGACGGCGGCTGCGTGGCCTACCCGCGCTACCTCGGACCGGACGGCGTGGAGGACTTCTGCACCGCGCTGGTCGAGCAGGCCGGCGTGCTGCTGATGCCCGCGAGCATGTTCCGCTCCGAGCTCACCCCCACCCCGGCCGACCGCTTCCGGATCGGCGTCGGCCGCCGTGACCCGGGCCCGGCGCTGGAGGCCTTCGCCGACTGGCTGCGCAAGCGCTGAGCCGTCCTGCCCCGCCGGCGACGGCCCGGGCGGGAGGCGGGCGGGCGGGAGGCATCCGGACGGGGGCGGCCGGGTGGACACGGCGCGGGGCCGGGACACCGAATCGGTGTCC
>NZ_JBHZCY010000099.1:0-34342 GCF_042786665.1 Kitasatospora sp. NPDC059146
CGGCGGGGGGCTGGTCGGCCCGCCGACCCTCATCGGACGGGGTGCTCGCCGTGGGCGGTCTGAAAATCACCCGTTACGCCGCTCTCCGCACCCACCCCCTCCACCGCCCCCTCCCGCAGCGCGTCCCTCTCGCCTTGGGCGGGTGAGGGGGAGGGGGGTGGGTGCTGTGGGTGGGGTGGTGCGGGTGGGGATGTGCCGGTTCGGTGACCGGGGTGTTGTGGGTGGGTTGCAGGCCGGGGGGTGGGGTGCCGGGGCGGGGTGGGGTGGTGGGAGGGTGGCGGGGGTTGAACGGGAGTGGGGGCGGCGGTGGGCGGACGGCTGGTGGGTGCGGCGGTGGCCGGGGTGCTGGTGTTCGGGGGCGGGGTGGCGGTGGCCGGTCCGGCTTCGGCGGTGCCGGTGGTGCGGCCGACGGCGTCGGCGTCGGCGGGGGTGGGGGGAACGGGTCCCGGGCGGGTGCACTCGGTGCGGACCGGGTTGAGGGCGCACCAGATCACCGAGCACTCGGCCGTTGCGCGGCACAAGCGCAAGGCCCGGCGCAGTGTGGTCGGCCGGGCGCTCGACGCGCTGTTCGGCTGGTTCGCGCTCGCCGTGCTGGGGGTGCTGCTGGTCGTGGTGCTGCTGGTGTACGCGCTCAGGCGTCGGCGGCAGGCGGGTTGAGGGCCCGTAGGGCGGCGTCGACCAGGCGGTCGGCGTGCTCGTGGGTGAGCGGGCCGATCCGGTACTGCCAGCGGTAGTAGATCGGGCCGTAGAGCAGTTCGACGGCGAGGTCGAGGTCGGCGTCGGGGGCGAGTTGGCCGGCCTCGCGGGCGGTGCGCAGGCGGTCGCGGGTGACCTCCAGCAGCGGGTCCAGCAGCCGGGTGCGGTACTCGGTGTGCAGCGCCGGGTCGTTGAGGATCTCGGCGATGATGGCGCGGTAGGTGCGGTCGGTGCCCGGGTCGGTGAGTTCGTCGCAGGTGGGGCGTAGGACGGCGCGCAGGTCGGCGGCGAGGTCGCCGGTGTCGGGGAGTGCCAGGCCGCCCTCGTGCTGGTTGGCGGCGAGGAAGGCGTCGAAGACGACGGCCCCCTTCGAGGGCCACCACCGGTAGATGGTCTGCTTGCCGACGCCGGCCCGGGCGGCGATCGCCTCGATGGTCAGCTTGCCGTAGCCGATCTCGGCGATGAGTTCGGTGGTGGCGGCGAGGACGGCGGCGCGGGAGCGCTCGCTGCGGCGGGCGGGGTCGGGGGCGGTTCTGGAGGCCATGGGAAAAAGTCTATGCGAAATGGCTAGACGAGACGTATCGTCTTGTCCTGCCCGATGGCGAGACGGTCCGTCTCGTCTCAATCGCCGTTCCCGGAGGTCCTCATGACCCGCCCCCGCCCCGCACACATCCTGATGGTCTCCGTCCCGGCGCACGGGCACGTCAACCCCGGCCTCGCGGTGATCGCCGAGCTGGTCGCCCGGGGCCACCGGGTCAGCTACGTCAACGACCCGTCCTTCCGGGAGGTCGTCGAGTCCACCGGCGCGGCGTTCGTCCCCTACCCGAGTGCGCTGCCGCTCGCCGACGACCCGGCCGGCTGGCCGGCGGACCCGGTGGCGATCCAGGACGTGTTCCTGGACGACGCGCTGTCGATGTGGTCCGTACTGCTGGAGGAGTTCGAGGGCGACCGGCCCGACCTGGTGCTCTACGACATCGCGGGCTTCGCCGGGCGGGCGCTCGGTGAGCGGCTGGGCGTGCCGGTGGTGCAGCTGTCCTCCAGCTTCGTCGGCTGGGACGGCGTGGAGGAGGACCTGGCCGAGGTCTTCGAGGCGATCCGCAACGGCCCCGGCGGTTCCGAGCACTACCGCCGGTTCGGGGCGTGGCTGGCCGGGGCCGGCGCGGTGGAGCGCGACGTGGAGGCCTTCAAGAACCGCCCGGAGCGGTGTGTCGCGCTCGTCCCGCGCGCGCTCCAGCCCCATGCGGACCGGGTCGACGGGCGCCGGTTCGACTTCGTCGGCCCCTGCTTCGGCGACCGCTCCCACCAGGGGCGGTGGGAGCGCCCGGCGGACGCCGAGAAGGTGCTGCTGGTCTCGCTGGGCTCGGCCTTCACCGATCGGCCGGCCTTCTACCGGGCCTGCGTCGAGGCCTTCGGCGACCTGCCGGGCTGGCACGTCGTGCTCCAGGTCGGCAAGCACACCGACCTGGCGGAGCTGGGGGACGTGCCGGACACCGTGGAGGTGCACCGGTGGGTGCCGCAGCTGTCGGTGCTCGCCCAGGCGGACGCCTTCGTCACCCACGCGGGGATGGGCGGCTCCAGTGAGGGGCTGTTCCATGCCGTGCCGATGATCGCGGTGCCGCAGGCCGTCGATCAGTTCGCCAACGCGGACGCGCTGGTGGGGCTCGGTGTCGCCCGTCGGCTGGATACGGAGGCGGCCACCGCGGCGGTGCTGCGGGGCGCGTTGCTGGAGCTGGTCGGGGACCCGGCGGTGGGGGAGCGGCTGGCGGTGCTGGCCGCCGCGGGTCGGGCCGAGGGCGGTACGGCGCGGGCGGTGGACCTGATCGAGGCCGAGTTGAAGGGGTAGGGCGGGCGGGGGTGCCCCCGGGCGTGCGGTCGGGATCCGGGCGGCGGAGAATCCGCACAGCGGAGAATCCGGATGGCGAGCAGCTGTTGTCATATCTTCATTCACCTGGTGTGATTGTGTATATGGATATGCACAGTGCTGTGGCCCCCGACGCTCCGCTGGTCCAGGTCGGCAAGGCCGACGTCAGTGCGGAGGACGTACTGGCCGTCGCCCGGGGCAACGCCCGGGTCGAGATCGGCCCCGACGCGCTCGCCGAGATGGCGGCCGCCCGCGCCCGGATCGACGCCCTCGCGGCCGAACCGCGCCCCGTCTACGGCGTGTCGACCGGCTTCGGCGCCCTCGCCGTCCGGCACATCAGCCCCGAGCTGCGCGCCCAGCTGCAGCGCTCGCTGGTGCGCTCGCACGCCGCCGGGATGGGCCCGGCCGTCGAGCGCGAGGTGGTCCGCGCGCTGATGTTCCTGCGGATGAAGACCCTGGCCTCCGGCCGTACCGGCGTCCGGCCGCTGGTCGCCCAGACCATGGCCGCCCTGCTGAACGCGGGCATCACCCCGGTCGTGCGCGAGTTCGGCTCGCTCGGCTGCTCCGGCGACCTCGCTCCGCTGTCGCACTGTGCCCTGGTGCTGATGGGCGAGGGCACCGCCACCGGCCCGGACGGCGAGGAGAAGCCGGTCGCCGAACTGCTCGCCGCCGCCGGGATCGAGCCGGTCGAGCTGCTGGAGAAGGAGGGCCTGGCCCTCATCAACGGCACCGACGGCATGCTCGGCATGCTGGTGATGGCCATCGCCGACCTCCAGCGGCTCTTCACCACCGCCGACATCACCGCCGCGATGAGCCTGGAGGCGCTGCTCGGCACCGACAAGGTGCTCGCCCCCGAGCTGCACGCCCCGATCCGCCCGCACCCGGGCCAGGCGCTCAGCGCCGCCAACATGCTCGCCGTGCTCAAGGACTCCGGCCTCACCGGCCACCACCAGGACGACGCGCCGCGCGTCCAGGACGCCTACTCGATCCGCTGCGCCCCGCAGGTCGCCGGGGCCGGCCGGGACACCCTGGCGCACGCCCAGCTGGTCGCCTCGCGCGAGCTCGCCGCCTCGGTGGACAACCCGGTGGTGCTGCCGGACGGCCGGGTGGAGTCCAACGGCAACTTCCACGGCGCACCGGTCGCCTACGTGCTGGACTTCCTCGCCATCGCCGCCGCCGACCTCGGCTCGATCTCCGAGCGCCGCACCGACCGGCTGCTCGACAAGGCCCGCTCGCACGGCCTGCCGGCCTTCCTGGCCGACGACCCCGGCGTGGACTCCGGCCTGATGATCGCCCAGTACACCCAGGCGGCGCTGGTCAGCGAGAACAAGCGGCTCGCCGTCCCGGCCTCGGTCGACTCGATCCCGTCCTCCGCGATGCAGGAGGACCACGTGTCGATGGGCTGGTCGGCCGCCCGCAAGCTGCGCCAGGCCGTCGACAACCTCGGCCGGATCCTCGCCGTCGAGCTGACCGCCTCGGCCCGCGCGCTGGAGATCCGTCAGCAGGCCGACACGGCCGGCCGGATCGCCCCGGCCACCGCGGCCGCGATGGCCGCCGCCCGCGAGGCGGGGGTCGGCGGGGCGGGCCGGGACCGCTTCCTCTCGCCGGACCTGGAGGCCGCCGCCGCGCTGGTCGCCTCCGGGGACCTGGTGCGGGCGGTGGAGCGGGTCACCGGGCCGCTGGCCTGAGTTGGCAGCCGTGCGGGACGGCTGGGGCTCAGTCCCAGTCGTTCCGCGACCGGCGGTCGTTCCGCTCGTCGCGGTCGCGGCGGTTGCCCAGCGCGGCGGCGAAGTTGACCCCGACGATGCCCGCCCAGCAGGCCAGCAGTCCGGCGAAGCCGCCGCCGGCCGGGTTGCTCGCGATCGCGGTCAGCGGGATGCCCAGGGCCAGCGAGACCACCGCGAGCTTGTTGCCGGACCGGTTGGAGGACCAGCCGCGGTGGGGTCGGCCGTGGTGCCGGTCCCGGTGGTGGGACGGCTCGTAGTCGTCCAGCCGCGCGGCCACCGAGCGCTCCACCCGGGCGTCCAGGCGGGCGTCGAGGCGCTTCATGAAGGAGTCGAGGAGCTCGTCCTCGTAGTCCTTGCCGAGTTCCTTGCGGGCCTGGAGGGTGGCGTCGAGGTCGCGCCGCAGTTCGTCCTGGCGAGTGTCCATGCCAGTAGCGTGGCGCCACCGCCGGGCCCGGTCCATCCGTTCGCGGGGGGAATCCGGGCGGGCTCAGGGAGAAATCAGGGTTACCCCGAGGCCGCACCCGGAACGTCCGCTCTTCGGTGCCGTCCGTCCGGGACGACGTCCGAACCGTGGGACGTCTCATGAAGCGTCCCGTCGTACGAGACGTCTTTGCCAGCGGCGGCACTCTGCTGCACAGTCGTCGTCCGAACCGCACGCATCCGGAGGTACCGCTGATGACCGCCACCGACGAGGCCGGCACCGTCGGTCCCTCCGCCCGGCTGCTCCAGCTGTTCGAGGGCCACCGGCTGACCCCCACCCAGCGGCGGATCGCCCACTCACTGGTCCGGCACGCCAACGAGGCCCCGTTCCTGTCCAGCGTCGAGGTCGCCGAACTCGCCGGGGTCAGCCAGCCCTCCGTCACCCGCTTCGCCGTCGCCCTCGGGTACGACGGCTACCCGGCCCTGCGCAAGCAGCTGCGCGAACTCGGCGCCGGCGAGCCCGCCGCGCCCGAGACCCCGGACGACGCGGTGCGCAACGAGCACCAGCAGGCCGTCCTCGCCGAGATCGCCCACCTGCGCCACCTCGCCGAGCTGCTCGCCGACCCCGAACCGATCACCCGGGCCGCCCGGCTGCTCGCCGCCTCCCGCCCGCTGCCGGTGCTCGGCCTGCGGGCCGCCTCGGCCCAGGCGCGCGGCTTCGCGTACTTCGCGGCCAAGGTGCACCCGGACATCCGGCTGCTGGACGAGGGCGGCAGCATGCTCGCCGACCGGCTGGAACAGGCCACCGCGGCGGGGGCCACCGCGCTGCTCTGCTTCGCGCTGCCGCGCTACCCGCGGGAGTTGATGGACGCCCTGGTGGTCGCCCGGGACTGCGGGCTGACCGTGCTCACCGTCGCGGACAGCGCCTTCTCACCGGTCGCCAAGCTCTCCGACCTGATGCTGCCGGCCGCCGTCGGCACCGGGCTGGTCTTCGACACCGCCTGCGCGCCGATGATGCTCGGCCGGGTGCTGCTGCAGAGCATGTGCGACGAACTCCCGGGAGCGGAGGCCAGGTTGGAGGCGATCGAGCAGTCCGCGGCGGCCCGGGGCCTGTTCCTGGAGTAGGAACCTTTGGAGTAGGAGTAGCCCGGAACAACGGCCGAAGGACTACTCGTCACGAAGCCGGGCATCCCCTAGTGCAGGGGGTGCCGCCCATGCGCGTGATCCACGAGATGAAGTTCGTCGCCCGCCTGGCCTCGGGTGCCGACGAATGGTCCTGCCCCGCCTGCGGACGCCGCGTCACCCTGCGGCGCCTGCCCGAACCCGAACTGACCGTCCACGACCCGGGCGACGAGTCCGCCGTGCACGTCGGCGTCATCGAACCCGACGCCCGCGCCACCGCCGCCGCCGAGAAGTACGGCCTCGGCCCCGTCCAGAACATCCCCCGCCCGCCCACGCCGCCCGCCCCCGACGCCGCCGACCGCCGCTGGCTCGCCGAGATCGGCATCGACTGGGACGGCGACGCCGCGGCCTGAGGCCGCCCGCTCCAGCCCGTACCGGCCCGTGCCGGGCGGGCCCTTCGGCGTGCCCGGGGGCGGGTTCGGGCCACGGCTGTTCCGATGGAGCCAGGGTCTGGTCGAAAGCCGGTTGTCTAGTTATATTCAGTCGAGCAGAACTTGAATGAATCCATCCGCAGGGAGGCCGGGACATGGTGCAGCAGCAGGCGAGCGGGCCGCGCGAGGTGCGTGCGGCGCGCGGGACGGGGCTCACGACGCAGGGGTGGCAGCAGGAGGCTGCCCTGCGGATGCTCATGAACAACCTCGACCCCGAGGTGGCCGAGCACCCGTCGAAGCTGGTGGTGTACGGCGGCACCGGCAAGGCCGCGCGGGACTGGCGCTCCTTCGACGCCATGGTGAGGACGCTGCAGGGGCTCAAGCAGGACGAGACCATGCTGGTCCAGTCCGGGCGGCCGGTCGGCGTCATGCAGACCCACGAGTGGGCGCCGCGCGTGCTCATCGCCAACTCCAACCTGGTCGGCGACTGGGCGAACTGGGAGGAGTTCCGCCGGCTGGAGAGCCTCGGGCTCACCATGTACGGCCAGATGACCGCCGGCTCCTGGATCTACATCGGCACCCAGGGCATCCTCCAGGGCACCTACGAGACCTTCGCCGCCGTCGCCAACAAGCGCTTCAACGGCAGCCTGGAAGGCACCATCACCCTCACCGCCGGCCTCGGCGGGATGGGTGGCGCCCAGCCGCTGGCCGTCACCATGAACGGCGGCGTGGCGATCTGCATCGACTGCGACCCGTCCCGGATCTCCCGCCGGATCGAGCACCGCTACCTGGACGTCGAGGCCAAGGACCTGGGCCACGCGCTGGAGCTCGCCACCGCCGCCCGCGACAAGAAGCAGCCGCTCTCCATCGGCCTGCTGGGCAACGCCGCCGAGCTCTTCCCGCAGCTGCTCGCGATGGACGCCCCGATCGACATCGTCACCGACCAGACCAGCGCCCACGACCCGCTGAGCTACCTGCCGGTCGGCGTCGCCTTCGACGACATGGCCGACTACGCGGCCGCCAAGCCCGCCGAGTTCACCCAGCGCTCGCGCGAGTCGATGGCCGCCCACGTCGAGGCCATGGTCGGCTTCCTGGACCGCGGCGCCGAGGTCTTCGACTACGGCAACTCGATCCGCGGCGAGGCCCAGCTGGCCGGCTACGACCGCGCCTTCGCCTTCCCCGGCTTCGTCCCGGCGTACATCCGCCCGCTGTTCTGCGAGGGCAAGGGCCCGTTCCGCTGGGCCGCGCTCTCCGGCGACCCGCAGGACATCCACAAGACCGACAAGGCCGTCCTCGACCTCTTCCCGGAGAACGAGTCGCTGGCCCGCTGGATCAAGCTGGCCCAGGAGAAGGTGCACTTCCAGGGCCTGCCCGCGCGCATCTGTTGGCTCGGCTACGGCGAGCGCGACAAGGCCGGCGAGCGCTTCAACGACATGGTGGCCTCCGGCGAGCTGTCCGCGCCGATCGTGATCGGCCGCGACCACCTGGACTGCGGTTCGGTGGCCTCCCCGTACCGCGAGACCGAGGCGATGCTGGACGGCTCGGACGCGATCGCCGACTGGCCGCTGCTCAACGCCATGGTCAACGTCGCCTCGGGCGCCTCCTGGGTGTCCATCCACCACGGCGGCGGCGTCGGCATCGGCCGCTCGATCCACGCCGGCCAGGTCACCGTGGCCGACGGTACGGCGCTCGCGGGCGAGAAGATCCGCCGGGTCCTCACCAACGACCCGGGCATGGGCGTCATCCGGCACGTGGACGCCGGCTACGACCGGGCCGTCGAGGTCGCCGACGAGCGGGGCGTGCGCGTTCCGATGGGTGAGCTGTGACCTCTACGTTCAACGAGATGTGGGCGGAGCTGCTCCCCGTGGGCCGCTCCGCCGCCTCCGGCGGCTACCGCCGCTTCGCCTGGAACTCCGCCGACGCCGAGTGCCGCGCCTGGTTCGAGCAGCAGGCCCGCGACCGCGGCCTGACGTACGAGCTGGACCGCAACGGCAACCAGTGGGCCTGGCTGGGCGACCCGCACGGCCAGGGCGCGGTCGTCACCGGCTCGCACCTGGACTCCGTCCCGGACGGCGGCGCCTACGACGGCCCGCTCGGGGTGGTCTCCTCCTTCGCCGCGCTGGACGAACTGCGCGCCAGGGGAGCGGAGTTCACCAAGCCGCTGGCGATCGTCAACTTCGGTGACGAGGAGGGCGCCCGGTTCGGCGTGGCCTGCATCGGCTCCCGGCTGACCGCCGGGCTGCTGTCCCGCAGGGCCGCGTACGAGCTGCGCGACGCCGACGGCCTGCGCCTGCCCGACGCGATGGAGAAGGCCGGCTACGACCCGACCGCGATCGGCGCGGACGAGGAACGGCTGTCCCGGATCGGCGCCTTCGTCGAACTCCACGTCGAGCAGGGCCGCTACCTCACCGAGGAGCAGCCGGTCGGCGTGGCCGGGGCGATCTGGCCGCACGGCCGCTGGCGCTTCGACTTCCACGGCGAGGCCAACCACGCGGGCACCACCCGGATCGAGGACCGCCGCGACCCGATGCTGACGTACGCCAACACCGTGCTCGCCGCCCGCAAGAAGGCGAAGCTGGCGGGCGCGCTGGCCACCTTCGGCAAGGTCGCGGTGGAGCCCAACGGCACCAACGCGATCGCCTCGCTGGTGCGCGGCTGGCTGGACTCCCGGGCCGCCGACGAGCGGACGCTGACCGAGCTGGTCGCCGAGATCGAGCGGGCGGCCGCCGAGCGCGGTGAACGCGACGGCGTCCGGGTCGAGCTGACCCGCGAGTCGTACACCCCCGTGGTGGACTTCGACGGCCCGCTGCGCGACCGGCTCGCCAAGCTGCTCGAAGCCCCGGTGCTGCCCACCGGTGCGGGACACGACGCCGGGATCCTGGCGTCCGCGATCCCGACCGCCATGCTGTTCGTGCGCAACCCCACCGGGGTCTCGCACTCCCCGGCCGAGCACGCCGAGGAGGCCGACTGCCTGGCCGGGGTCGCCGCCCTCGCCGACGTACTGGAGGACCTGGCGTGTCAGTGACCCTTCCGGTCAGCTACTGGGCGGAGCACGCCTGGCTGCCGCACCACAACGGGCCGGTGGTCGAGCCGGACGTGCTGATCGCGGTCGGCGCCGACGGGCGGATCGCCCGGGTCACGCCGGACAGCGGGCCCTGCCCGCCCGGCGCCGTCCGGCTCGACGGACTGCTGCTGCCCGGCCAGGCCAATGCCCACTCGCACGCCTTCCACCGGGCGCTGCGCGGGCACGTCCAGGTCGGCTCCGGGACCTTCTGGACCTGGCGCGACACCATGTACCGGTTCGCCGGCGCGCTCGACCCGGACAGCTACCTGGCGCTCGCCACCGCCGTCTACGCCGAGATGGCGCTCGCCGGGATCAGTGCCGTCGGCGAGTTCCACTACCTGCACCACGCGCCCGGCGGCGCCCGCTACACCGACCCGAACGCGATGGGCGAGGCGCTGATCGAGGCGGCCGCCCGGGCCGGCATCCGGATCACCCTGCTGGACACCTGCTACCTGTCCTCCGGCTTCGGGGCCGAGCCGACCCACCCGCAGCTGCGGTTCAGCGACGGCGACGCCGAGGCCTGGGCCGCCCGGGCGGACGCGCTCAAGCCGCGCGAACACGCCCGGATCGGCGCCGCCATCCACTCCGTCCGGGCCGTCCCGGCCGAGCAGTTGGGCACCGTCGCGCACTGGTCGGCGATGCGCAAGGCGCCGCTGCACGTCCACCTGTCCGAGCAGACCGCCGAGAACGACGCCTGCCTCGCCGCGCACGGCGTCACCCCGACCCGGCTGCTCGCCGACCACGGCGCGCTCGGCCCGCGCACCTCGGCCGTGCACGCCACCCACCTCACCGACGAGGACGTCAAGCTCCTCGCGGACTCGGGGACCACCGTCTGCATGTGCCCCACCACCGAGCGGGACCTCGCCGACGGCATCGGCCCGGCCCGCCGGCTCGCCTCGGCGGGCAGCCCGATCTCCCTGGGCAGCGACAGCCACGCGGTCATCGACCCGTGGGAGGAGGCCCGGGCGCTGGAGCTGGACGAGCGGCTGCGGACGCGGACGCGCGGCCACTGGACGGCAAACGGGCTGCTGCGGGCGGGCGGCGAGGACGGTCACGCCTCGCTCGGCTGGCCCGAGGCGGGGAGGATCGAGGCCGGGGCGCTCGCCGACTTCACGGCGATCGCGCTGGACTCGGTGCGGACGGCCGGGCCGCCTGCGCGGCTGGGCGCCGAGATCGCGGTGTTCGCGGCCTCGGCGGCGGACGTCCGGCACCTGGTGGTCGGCGGACGGCACGTCGTCCGGGACGGCGTGCACCAGCTGGTGGCCGACGTGCCGGGGGCGCTGCGGGCCGCCATCGGCGCGCTGGACTACTGACACTTTCAACTCGTATCGGAAGGCGCTGTCTTGAGCACCAGGACCACCTTGATCACGGGCATCGGCAGCCTGGTCACCAACGACCCCGGGCAGGGCGGCGGGCCGCTCGGCCTGCTGGCGGATGCTGCCGTGGTCGTCGAGGGTGACCGCGTTGCCTGGGTCGGCCCGGCCGCCCAGGCCCCGGCGGCGGACGAGCGCTTCGACGCCGAAGGCCGGGCCCTGCTGCCCGGCTTCGTCGACTCGCACGCCCACCTGGTGTTCGCGGGGGACCGCACCGCCGAGTTCAACGCCCGGATGTCCGGGCAGGCGTACTCGGCGGGCGGCATCCGGACGACGGTGGCGGCCACGCGGGCCGCTTCGGACGCCGAACTGGACGCCAACCTGGCCGGGTTCGTCCGGGAGGCGCTGCGGCAGGGGACCACGACCATCGAGTGCAAGTCCGGCTACGGGCTGACGGTCGAGGACGAGGCTCGGGCCCTGCGGATCGCTGCGCGGCACACGCCGGAGACGACGTACCTGGGCGCGCACATCGTGGCGCCCGAGTACGCCGAGGACCCGGCGGGGTACGTCGAGCTGGTCACGGGGGAGATGCTCGTCGCCTGTGCGCCGCACGCCCGTTGGGTGGACGTGTTCTGCGAGAAGGGCGCCTTCGACGGCGACCAGGCGCGGGCGGTGCTCACGGCGGGGATCGAGCGCGGGCTCACGCCTCGGGTGCACGCCAACCAGCTCACGTACGGGCCTGGTGTTCAGCTCGCGGTGGAGCTGGGGGCCGCGTCGGCTGATCACTGCACCCACCTGACCGATGAGGATGTCGCGGCGCTGGCGGGATCGGCGACGGTCGCGACCCTGCTGCCCGGGGCGGAGTTCTCCACGCGGGCCGAGTACCCGAGCGGGCGGCGGCTGTTGGACGCGGGGGCGGTGGTGGCGCTGTCCACGGACTGCAACCCGGGGTCGAGTTTTACGAGTTCGATGGCGTTCTGTATTGCCGTGGCGGTGCGGGAGATGGGGATGACCCCGGACGAGGCGGTCTGGGCCGCCACGGCCGGTGGGGCGCATGCCCTGCGGCGTACGGACGTGGGGACGGTAGCGGTCGGCTCGCGGGCCGACCTGCTGCTGCTCGATGCGCCCTCACACGTCCACCTGGCCTACCGCCCGGGCGTGCCGCTGACGGCGGCCGTCTGGCGCGCGGGAGTTCGCGAGGTCTAGGGGACTTGGACGGCCCCCGCGCCCCCGGGGTGGCGGGCGCGGGGGCTCCTTGCTAGTCGAACTCGCCTGCTTTGACGCCCTGGAGGAAGACAGCGAGGTTGAGGCGGGTGGTGCGGATGATGACGTCGCCTTCATCGGACTCGCGGAGTTCGACCAGCCCGTCTATGAAGCGCACCTCGACGCACTCATCGTTCGAGCCGGAGTAGCTGGACTTCTGCCACACGGAGCTATTCACGCTTGCTTTCCATTTCCTTCTTGATGGTTCCGATGAAGTCTCGGGACTCCTCCTCAGAGAGCGCGGCGGAGTCGAATCGCGCGAGCAGGGATCGGAACCTTGCCATGTGAGCTGGAGCGTCAAGGATGCGGATACCGAGACCGGTATCCACCTGGGCTCCATCAAGTTCGGGAACCGGCCCCTCCGCGTATGTGAAGTTCTCGCTGGAGCTTGGCATTGCGCCGATCTCGAACGGAACGACGCGAACCGAGATGGTCGGTTGCCTGGAGTCTTCGATGAGGGCGCCGAGTTGCTCGGAGAGAACTGCCGGTCCACTGAACCGCATGCGTAGCGCGGCTTCGTGGATGAACGCGGAATAGGGTGTCGCGCCGGACCGGATGAGGCGCTGCCGCTGCATTCGGAACGCTGTCCTGAGGTCGATCTCATGACGCGGCAGCGGCGGGAAGGTTTGCGCGAATACGGCAGCGGCGTACGGGCCGGTCTGGAGTTGACCCGGAACGAAAGCCATCGTGTAGGCGGTGAGCCTTCGCGCCTGGCCCTCGAACTCCGCGACATCAACGAAGTCTGCGGAGAGGGTTCCGCGATACTCCTCCCACCAACCTGGCTTCTCGCGCTCCGTGATGATGCTGGAGAGAGCTTCGATCAAGGGCTCGTTGACGCACATGCATGTTGCGGCGATCGTGCGCAGGCGTTCCATGCTGATGCCGATCTTGCCAGCCTCCATCTGCGTCACCTGCGCGGGACTCATGCCGACGAGGCGGCCGAGCTCGCTGCCGCCGAAGCCGGCCTGCTCGCGCATCCGTCGCAGCTCTGCGCCGAGCCGTCGCTGACGGAGCGTCGGGTTCGGGCGTGCAGCCATGGCTTCCTTCCGGGGGTGGGGTCATCCCAGTCTGCCGCGCGCCTTGCCAGTCGGTCCATCCGAGGTGGCCGGTAACACGATAGGGGGAAGATCTGGGATTGGGGTAAAACTTGACCTGGTCCTGGGCTATCGTCATTCTCAGCTCGATCCGACGGATCGTCAGTAATGCCTGCATCAAGGGCAGTAGGCGCCTGCTGCCCTCCGCGCGCCGCAGAGCAGCCGCCGCCCCGGCCTGGCTCACGGCGACGTATCCGCCGTCACCCCTCTCCCACACCACAGCCTCCCGGAGGTTCCCGTGTGCACCCGTAACACCCCCTCTCCCTCCCTCGTCCTCGCGCTCGCCCGGCAGGCCCTGCGGGACGCCCTGGCCCACAGCGGCTGGAACCCGGACACCATCCACGACGCCGAACTCGCCCTCACCGAGCTCATCGTCAACGCCTGGCGGCACGGTGGCACCCCCGCGCCCGTCGTCTGGTTCTCCCTCCTCGGCCCCACCCTCCACGTCTCCGTCGCCGACGAGAGCGACGCCCTTCCGCAGCCCCGTACCCCCACCCACCTCGCCGAGACCGGCCGCGGCCTCCAGCTGGTCGAGGGCCTCACCCACCGCTGGGGCGTCGACCCCCAGAAGCACGGCAAGACCACCTGGTACGAGCTGGACGCGGCCTCGTGACCCGCGACCCCGTCGCCCCCGACGACCCCCGCATGCGCGACTACACCGAGCCCCAGATCACCACCCTCCTCGGCGAGTTGCACCGACGTGGCCTCCCCCACGGCCTCCTCTGGGGCTCCGCCGCCCCCGGCGAGACCACCCTCGACGGCCGCATCCTCATCGACTTCGGCAACGCGCCCGTCAGCACCCTCCTCAACCTCCTCCACCTCCTCCGCGACCTGGAGCGCGACGAGGCCTGGCACCGGTGAGATTCTTCGTCGGCGCGATCCTCCTCGCTCTCCTCGCCCTCGCCATCACCACCGTCGCCCTCGGCGCCATCGCCACCCTCAGGATGCGACCGCCCGAGGACGACGACTGAAACGCGCGAAGGCCCCCGCCTGGGAAGGCGAGGGCCTCGCGGGCACCGCGTTCTAGGCGGTAGCCGAGCGCGCGAGTGGGCGCCCGGGTCGGGGTACGAGGGCGAGGCCGAGCAGGCAGCCTGCCGCCAGGCCCGCGCCGTGGTTGTTCTGCAGGAGGCACAGCAGCGTTCCCGCGGCGGGGATGAGGAGCACGTACCAGGTGTCCCGGAGCGGCCGGCGCGGCGGGTTCGCGCCCAGCAGGCAGCTGACGGCCAGGGCGCCCAGCAGGGCGCAGACGGCCACCGAGTCGCCGCCGCCCTGGGTCGACCAGCCGGCCAGGCTGACCACGTGCGCCAGGACGCCGCCGACGAGGAAGATCACCAGGGTGCGCCACCACCCGAGCGCGGCCTCGGTGACGGCGCCGACCACGAGCAGGGCCGGCAGGTTGATCACGATCTGCATGATGCCCGAGGACTGCACCAGGAGTGCGCTCCCGGCCCGCCACCACTGCCCGTCCGACAGAGCGCCCGGTTGCCGCATCAGGTCGCCGACGACGGAGGGCACCGCGTACTGGACCACGGCCATCACCGCCATCACCGCGAACAGCGCGAACGTGACCCAAGGGCGCCGCGCCAACGCCGCGCGGACCACGGCCAGTACTTCCCCCGGCCCGGCGCCGCCACCCGCGGGGCCACCGGTCCCGGAGCCGCTCGCCGGCCCGGCCAGCACCAGTGTCCGCACTCCCACGCTGACCACCACAGCGGCGCTCGCGTACAACCCGATTTCATGCGGCGACATTGCCTACCCCCGTGAGAACACCTCGGGGCAGCTCGCCCCGTCAACGTGGCCCATCCTGGCAATCGGGTGCCGCCGCGCACCAGGCCCGATGATCACCAGCCACCCATGACAGCCGTCACAACATGCAAGATCAGCGAGCCGGGACGACTGCCGGCGCCATGGATCGGCATTGCGTCAGCCGAGATACGGGAGAGGCCTGCGCTCCAGGAAGTGCTGGAGCCGGAGGCGTTGAGTGTGGTGCATCGGCAACCCCTCGATGTTGCTCGGGGCGACGAACCGAAGGTCGGTGGACTCGTCCGAGATCCGAAGCTCTCCGCCCGTGATGCGGGCGGTGAAGCAGACATTGAACTGCTGCCGGACCTCGCCGTCCGAGTAGGCGATCACGTGTCGGGGGTCGGTGTACGTGCCGACGAGCCCGGTGATCTCGACATCGAGGCCGGTCTCCTCGCGAACCTCCCGGACGGCCGTGCCCGGCAGCGACTCGCCGAGATCCATCGTCCCGCCCGGCAGCGCGTACAGGCCGTTGTCAGTGCGTCGCTGGAGCAGGATGCGCCCTTCGGGATCCGTCACCACTGCGGACGCTGCCACAACCAGCCGGTTGGGCGTGGGGGCGTCGGGATCGTTGTAGTACTCGGTCCGTGCCACGGATCAGCTCTCCTTCTCTGTGCATCGACGTATCAATCCAGGCAGGCCAAAGCGCCAGCGACGAGGGAACGTGCCGTGGCGCCGCGCGCGGCCCCCTGAGAGAGCAGATCAAAGGCGCGGGCATACAGGTCGACCTGGCTGGGTTCCGTGAGCGTCGAGGCGGCGTCCAGAGTGTCCGCGTGGACCCTGGCAGCATCGAAGATCGTGAAGGTAGGCATGGGCCAAACGGTCCGCTGCGCCGCGAACGGGATGATGCCGACGGCGACGTTCGGAAGATCCATGACTCCGAGCAGGTGGCCCAGTTGTGCCGCCATGGCCTCGGCGCTGCACACGCGGTATCGCAGTACTGACTCCTCCAGTACGAAGGAGAACCGGCGTGCGCCATTGCTCAGTACCGTGTTGCGCTTCATGCGGGCTGCCACGGCGTCGTCCACGTCGTTAGGGGTTCCCCGGAAGTCCGCGATGGATGACAGCAGAGCAGCGGCGTATTTAGGCGTCTGGAGGAAACCGGGGATCACGTCGGAGACGTAGACGCGGAAGGCCCTGGTCTGTCGGTACAGGTCCCCGGTGGACTCTTGCAGGTGGCGGAGTCCACCTCGCTGGAGTTGCCGCCATCGCACGTAGGCGTCGGCGGACTGTCGGTTGGCGGCGAGCAGGTCAGGGACTTGACCGTCGGCGGCACAGGCTCGGCACCAGGCCCTGATGTCGGCGTCGGAAGGAGGTGTCTTCGCGTTCTCGACCCGGGACGACTTCGATTCCGACCAGCCGCACCTGGCGGCCAGCTCCCGCCCGCTGATACCCGCATCCTTCCGGATCTCGCTCAGCCGACTGGCAAGGGCCTCGCGAGCCTTCTGAACGCTTGAAGAGGGGTGCGCGGGCATGGAGCTGGCCTGCGTCAGATCTCGTACTGGTGATGTGGGACGGCTCGTTCCCAGACCGCTTCGAACGCGGAGGCGCACAGCTCCACGGTCTCTGGGTCTGCCGTGATCTCGTCCTCGACCACCGCGCCGTCGCCGGAGAAGTGGTGCACCCGGAGCAGCGCGCCATCGAACAGCCAGAAGTCGTTTCCCGGCAAGGGAATGCTCGTGGCCTGCCGCCGTGGCAGCCAGCGGACGTCCTCGCCCGCCGTGACGTTCGCGTGGGTGACGTAGTGCTCCCACCGGATGTACTCGGACACGGGCTCGGACACGACCCGAGCCCGACGGATGACCACGCCCCGGGCCACGGTGTCCGCGATCAGCTGGTCATAGGGATGCCACCAGGACTCGCGCTCCTCCCAGTCGATCCGCTCACCGCGCTGCCACGCCTCGAACCGTTCCGTCGGGGCGTAGGAGTCCCGGAGTTCCAGATGGAAGGCAGACCGCTGGCATTGCTCAAGCAGTTCAGCGAAGTTGGGCACGCTCGATGACATCACACGCCTCCCTGATCATGGGCACCATTCGGGCCGGAAGCCTGACGATGGACTCATCATCGGGTACCGGCCCGTTCGCGGGGCTGCTCCCTTCGCATTCCGCCTGAACCCGGGGGCGAGGGTTCCACCCCTGGAAGAGGATCTCTTGAGCTTCCGGGTCCACCCACACGGTGGGGCAGTGGTCCCGGTCGGTGTTGGGGTCGATGCCAACGAACTCCACGGCCATGGCCGGCTCCCTGGTCTAGGTGCTTGCTCGGGCTTGCACAAGCTTGTCCGGCCAGCTGATACGCAGTCAATGCCGTTATCTGATGCGGTAATTGGCGTGCAAGGTCGTGCAAGTTCATAGAGGCCGGCACGTCGCCGTCCGTAGTGTCTCCTGTGCCGGTAAGGCAGATGGCAGAGGGATTCACCTCGGTCGGATCGATAGCGGAAGGGGTAGAACATGGGCAAGCGCGGTGGCGGGTCCGGCGACGGCAAGGGTGGCGGGCAGCAGGACGACAGCAACAAGGGCGCCGGGCACGGTGGCGGAGGGTCCGACGAGGGCGGCAACACCTCCGACGGATCGTCCCCGGCGGGCGGCAAGTGACCAGCGAATCGCAGAAGGAGGCGAGCCCCCAGGGGCTCGCCTCCGCGCTGGTGGCCGGCGGCGCGCTCTCCTCGGACTGGCTTCCCTCCTTCCGGGCCGTACCCCGCCAGCTGTTCGTCCCGGATCGCATCTGGCCGGGCATCGCGGACGGCACTCAACAAAACCCCGTGGTGTACCGGTCGCAGGACCCCGAGGCATGGCGGCGGGCGGTCTACTCCGACATCCCGCTGACCACGCAGTGGGACGACGGGCAGCACCACGGAGACGGGCTCGGAACCACCCCGACGTCGTCCAACTCCATGCCCACGATGGTCTTCTCGATGCTCCAGGACCTCGACGTTCGCCCGGGCAACAGGGTGCTGGAGGTCGGCGCCGGCACCGGCTGGAACGCGGGCCTGCTGGCCCACCGCCTGGGCAGCCCCAACGTGGTGACCGTCGAGTACGACCCCGACGTGGCCCGGGGAGCCCGCGCGAACCTCGGCCTCGCCGGACTCGCACCGACCGTCGTCGAAGGCGACGGGCGGCAGGGCTGGCCGGACGGCGCCCCCTACGACCGGATCATCGCCACCTGCTCGCTGCTGGAGATCCCCGGGGCGTGGCTGGCCCAGTCCGCGCCCGGCGGGATCATCGTGGCGCCGTTCGGCACCGAGTACGGCGGCGAGCAGATCGTCCGGCTGACCGTGAACGAGGACGGCACCAGCGCCAGCGGCCGGTTCTCCCGGAGCTCCGCGTTCATGCGGCTGCGACAACAGCGCACCGACCGGCCGCCGTTCGAGGACTACCTCCGGGGGCAGGAGTGGCCAGGAGACGGGGTGAGGACCACCACGACCCTCGCCCCTCCCGACACCGGCGGGTGGTTCGAGCAGTTCGTGATCGGGTCGGCCGTCCCCGGCGCCTTCTGGCGGGCCGAGCGCTACGACGACGGCGACGGCGCGTACACGCTCTGGCTCTACAGCCGGGACACCCGGTCGTGGGCCTCCGTCGACTACGCGCGCGGCCGCACCGAGTACGAGGTGTACCAGTCCGGCCCCCGCCGCCTCTGGGACGAGGTGGAGGCCGCCTGGCGCTGGTGGGACGACCAGGGCCGCCCCGGCTTCGACCGGTTCGGCCTCACGGTCACCCCGGACGCCCACACCGTCTGGCTCGACTCCCCGGAGAACCCGGTACCGCTCCGTGACTGAGCCATTCCGTCGTTTCGCCCCGTCGAGCCGGCTCGGCTCGATGGGGCGGGGGCGGCGGGTGGGGGTGCCCCGGGCGTTAAGTCAGATGACCGATGTGGCGTGGCCTGCTGCGCTGGCAGCCTCTGGGGCGGGCCGTTCCGCGTCCGCCGGGGGCCACGCCCCGTGCGGGGGCGTCGGAGTCGGGCCGCACCACGTCGTCACCACTCCGGGGCCCGCGCGTCATCGCCGGGCTCGCGGGGCAGAAGGGCAGCAGCAGACATGACCGCACCACCCCGCACCCCACTGCACCGTCGCAGAGCCTCCGGGTTCGTCGCCGCGGTGACCGTCCTCCTCGCCGCGCTGGCCGCCGTCTTCGCGGGCACGGCCCCGGCCGGTGCGGTCACGCCCTGGCAGGAGACGAACCACAACGGCAGCACCCCCGACTCCCCGGCGATGGCGTTCTACGCGGGGAGCAACGTCGAGGTGATCCGGGGGCAGGACAACAACCTCTGGTTCAACGTCGACAACGGCGACTTCAACCACATCGGCGGCGTCACGTACGCCGCGCCGTCGATCACCGTGTTCCGCGGCGAGCTGTGGATCTGGCACACCGGCCAGAACGGCGACGTCTGGGGCCAGAACCTCGCCAACCCCGGTGAGTCCAACCACCGGCGCTGGTACTGGAACCGGCCCATCCAGTTCAGCACCCAGAACATCGGCGGTTCCGGTTCGGCCGGAAGTCCGACCCTGAGCCCGGCGGTCGCGGCCTCCCCGGACGTGCTGCACTTCATCGTGGTCGGCGCCAACGAGCGCATCTACCACGCGACCATGGGCGTGAACCGCAACTTCAGCCGCTGGACCGAACTGCCGGGCGGCGCCCGTACCGAGTCCGGGGTCGGCACCTCGACCTCGCCCGACAACCGGCTGACGGTCGTCCACCGCGGCACCGACAACCGGATCTACCGCCAGGGCCTGAACGTCCTGTACTGGCAGTGGGACAACAACTGGCAGCAGATCAGGAACACCTACACCAACGCCGCCCCGTCGGTCGCCTACAACTTCCACGACGGCCGGATGATCCTGGCCTGGCGCCAGGCCAGCTCCGGCCAGATCCTGGCCTCCGAGATCTCGACGACCTCCGCCGAGTCGACGACCCCCCAGGGCGTGCCCAACGGCAACAACGTCACCAGCCCGTCGGCCCCGCGCGTGGACACCGAGCCGGACGGCGTCGGCCTGACCATCCGGGGCGGCAACTTCCTCGACGTCCGGGGCAACTACTACCGGAACAACATCGTCTACAACATCCACAACTACTACCCCAACTGACGCTTCTCCCGAAGCCGTCCTGCTGCCCCCTCGGGTCTCCGCCCCCCGACCCGAGGGGGCGTCCGTCATTCCGCGCCCAACGAGCGCCGCAGGAAGCCGAGTTCGTGCCGGAGCAGGTCCTCCACCGTCGCTTCGTCGGTCGGCCGGTGTCCGGCGCCGCGCAGCGGCAGGACTTCGTGCGGGCGGCCGGCGGCGAGCAGCGCGGCAGAGAGCCGCAACGCGTGGACGGGGAAGACGTTGTCGTCGGCGAGGCCCTGGACCAGGAGGAGTGGGCGGCTGAGCTTCGGGGCCTCGGCGATCAGGTCGCAGGAGTCGTAGTGCCCGGGGTGCTCGTCCGGGTGGCCGAGGAAGCGTTCCTGCCAGTGGGTGTCGTACAGCCGGTGGTCGGTGGGCGCGGCCCCGGCGGAGGCGGCGTGGAAGACGTCCGGGCGCCGCAGTACGGCGAGCGCCGCGAGGAAGCCGCCGTAGGACCAGCCGCGGATGGCGACCCGGCCGAGGTCGAGCAGCTCCGGCCGAAGCCGGGCGGTCTCGTGCAGGCCCTCGATCTGGTCCTCCAGCGCCGGCCCGGCCTTGTCGCCCCAGATGCTCTTCTCCCAGTGCGGCCCGCGCCCCGGGGTGCCGCGGCCGTCGACGACCAGCACCGCGAAGCCCTGGTCGGCGAACCACTGGGACACCTGCTCGTACCAGGCGCCGCCGGTGGTGACCTTCTGCATGGCGGGCCCCGCGTACGGGTCGAGCAGGACGGGCAGCGGCCCGTCGCCGGCCCGGTGGCCGGCGGGCAGGAAGAGGTGGGCGCGCAGTTCGCGCGGGCCGAGGCGGAGCGGTTCGGGGCGGGCGGTGACGACGGGGGGCTCGGCGTACGAGGTGAGGGGGAGGGGCGCACGGCCGTCGCGGAGGACGGTGGAGAGGCCGCCGTTGGTGAGCACCAGCGTGCCGCCGCGCCCGATGCCGCCGTGCACGCCGGGTCCGCTGCTCAACTGCCGTATGCCGGTGTCCGGTTCGTACGTCCACAGGTGGGTCTCGGTGGGTTCCGCGGAGGCGGTGAACAGCACCCGCTCGCCCTCCGTCCCGAGGACGCCCCGCAGTTGCAGCCCGGCCGGGGTGACGGGCTTGCCGTCGACGGTCAGGTGCCGGGTGTCCCCGTGGTCGGCGGTGTCGACCAGGGCCCCGCCCGCCGTGCGCACCGGCACCCCGGGCAGCAGCTCGACCCAGTGCGGGTCGGTCCGCTCGGCCAGCACCCGGGTCGCGCCGTCCGCCCCGACCGCCAGCGTGCGGACGGTGCGCTGGTCGCGGCTCTGCACGGCGGCGTACGGGCCGTGGTCGTCCCAGCCGGCGGCGGTCAGGTACTCGAAGGCGGCGCGGTCCCAGCGGACCTCCGTGCGGGTGCGGCGGCCGTCGAGGCCGAGCAGCCAGAGGGTGACCTCGGCGTTGGCGGTGCCGGCCGGCGGGTAGCGGACGGCGCGGGGGGAGCGCCCCGGGTCGGCGGGGTCCGCGAGGAACCACCGGGCGACGGCACGTTCGTCGACCCGGGCCGTGAGCAGCGCGGTGCCGTCGGGGGACCACCAGTACCCGCGGTCGCGGTACATCTCCCCGACGGCGACGTACTCGGCCAGGCCGTAGCTCACGTCCTCGGCCTCGGGTTCGGCCACGGCGCGGTCGTCCGTACCGTCCGTGGAGACCACCCGCAGGGCGCCGCCGCTGACGTAGGCGATCCGGCGGCCGGTCGGGTCGAGCCGCACCTCCCGCGGCGGGGCGGCGGTGGCGAGCGGGTGCGAAGAACCCGTGGCGGTGTCGGCCAGCCACAGTGTGCCGTCCAGCGCGAAGGCGGCGTACCGGCCGGTGGCGTCGGTGCTGTACGAGGCGATGCCGCCGGTGCTGCCGAGCGCGCTCGGGTCGATGACCAGTCGCTCCTCGCCGGTCGCGGTGTCCAGGGCCCAGAGGCAGTGGACCGGGTCGGCGCCGCCCCGGCTGCGCAGGAAGAGCACGGTGGCGCCGTCGGCGGTGGGCGCGGCCTGGGCGGGGGCCCCGAGCGTGAAGTGCCGGGTGCGGGCCAGTTGCCGGGGGAGGGAGTCGGTGGTCATGCCGGGGACCATAGGCACACTCGGTGCGGCCCCGTCGAGGCATTAAACCGGCCGGAAACGGCCGGGGCCGCCGCGGATCTCAGGAATCCACGGCGGCCCCGGGGCCTCAGCGGCCCGGCCTCAGGAGCGGCGTCAGCGGACGTCGCCCATGAGTGACTGGACGCGCTTGCGGTAGCTGTAGACCGCGAAGCCCGCGAGGCACGCGAGGGCGGCCTGCATGCCGATGATGCCGGTGCCGTCCAGGTTGACGCCGGCCAGCGACAGGAGGCTGGTGGTGCAGTCACCGGCGGTGACGGCGAGGAACCAGACGCCCATCATCTGGGAGGCGTACTTCTGCGGCGCCATCTTGGTGGTGACCGAGAGGCCGACCGGGGAGAGGCAGAGCTCGCCGATGGTCTGGATCATGTAGATCGAGACCAGCCACATCGGGGAGACCTTGGTGCCGTCGCCCGCCATGTTCATCGGGACGATGAAGATGAAGAACGAGGCGCCGATCAGGACCAGGCCCATCGCGAACTTCGTGATGGTGTTGGGCTCCTTGTTGCGGCGCGACAGCCACAGCCACAGCCAGGCGAAGACCGGCGCGAGCGCCATCACGAACAGCGGGTTCAGCGACTGGTACCAGGTGGACGAGAAGCCGAGGCCGAGGACCTTGTCCGCGGTGTTCTTGTCCGCGAACAGGGACAGGGTGGACCCGCCCTGGTCGTAGATCATCCAGAACGCGGCGGCCGCGACGAAGAACCAGATGTAGGCGGTCATCTTGGACTGCTCGCCGGCGTCCAGCTGCTTGTCGCGCTTGATGCGGACCAGCACGACGACCGGGATGGCCAGACCCGCGATGGTCAGCGGGACGAGGGCCCAGTTCAGGGTGTAGACACCGAGCGCGACGACGGCGGTGTAGAAGACGACGCCCGCCAGGATCACGGCGCCGGCCTTCATCAGCAGGCTCTTGCGCTCCGCGGCCTGCAGCGGGTTGGGGACGACGCTGCTCTTCGGGCTCAGGTGGCGGGTGCCCATGAGGAACTGGGCCAGGCCGAGGCCCATGCCGACCGCGGCGAGCGCGAAGCCCAGGTGCCAGTTGTACTCCTTGCCGACCGTTCCGATGATGAACGGGGCGGCGAAGGCGCCGAGGTTGATGCTCATGTAGAAGACGGTGAAACCGCCGTCGCGACGCGGGTCCTCGGGACCGTTGTACAGGTGGCCGACCATCGTGGAGATGTTGGCCTTGAGCAGCCCGGAGCCGACCGCGACCAGGAGCAGGCCGACGAAGAACGCCGCCTGGCCCGGGACGGCCAGTGCGAGGTGGCCCGCCATGATCACGAAACCGGCGACGGTGACGGTCTTGCGGGCGCCCCAGACCCGGTCGCCGAACCAGCCGCCCGGGTACGCCATGAGGTAGACCATGGAGACGTAGACGGAGTAGATGGCCGTGGCCATCGTCGCCTTCATCGCGAGGCCGCCGCCCTGGCTGCCGGCTGCCGCGTCGGCACCGCCGGAGACCAGGTAGTAGATCAGCAGGGCGCGCATGCCGTAGTAGGAGAACCGCTCCCACATCTCGGTCATGAACAGCGTGGCGAGGCCTCGGGGGTGCCCGAGGAAGGTCTTGCCGCTGGGGGAGGCCGACGCGAGGTCGGCGGCCCGGGTGGTAGACGCCATGTGTAGTCGTTCCTTGCCTGACAGCGTCCGCCTAGGGGGGTGGCGGCGGACGAGGACTTGAACCACTCTACGTGGCGATATTTGGCGTTATCAGATGACAAACATTGCGAATCGCTCTGCTTAATAACAAAGTTGGCAACAGATCTGCCCGATTGATCCATGGTAGACGGGCGTGTCTTCCTTCGGTTCAAAGATCCAAGCGGGGATTCTTCGCCGAACGGCCGGTCAGCGGCGCTCCGTTGGCCCCCGACGGTCCCTTCTATAACGATCACCGTCTGTGAACTACCTCACAGGGGGTACGGGCATACGCGGGACGACTACCATCACCACATGACCTGTGTGCTGCTCGCCGAGGACGATCCGGCGATCTCCGAACCTCTCGCCCGGGCCCTGCGACGCGAGGGCTATGAGGTGCTCGTCCGCGAGGACGGGCCGACCGCACTCGCCGCCGGCCTCACCGAGGAGGTCGACCTCGTCGTCCTCGACCTCGGCCTGCCCGAGATGGACGGCCTCGAGGTCTGCCGCCGCCTGCGCGCCGACGGCAAGAGCTGCCCCGTCCTGGTGCTCACCGCCCGCGCCGACGAGGTGGACACCGTGGTCGGCCTGGACGCCGGCGCCGACGACTACGTGACCAAGCCCTTCCGCCTGGCCGAGCTGCTCGCCCGCGTCCGGGCCCTGCTCCGGCGCGGCAACGTCGACCAGCTCACCACCGGCGCGCACGGGGTGAAGATCGACATCGAGTCCCACCGCGCCTGGCTCGGCGAGGAGGAGCTGACCCTCTCCGCCAAGGAGTTCGAGCTGCTGCGCGTCCTGGTCCGCGACGCCGGCCGGGTGGTCACCCGCGAGGAGATCATGCGGCAGGTCTGGGACACCACCTGGTGGACCTCGACCAAGACCCTGGACATGCACATCTCCTGGCTCCGCAAGAAGCTCGGCGACGACGCGGCGAACCCGCGCTACATCGCCACGGTGCGCGGGGTCGGCTTCCGGTTCGAGAAGAATTAGCCGCGTACGGAGATCATGGCCGGGCGGCGGCCGATGCAGTGGAACACCTCGGGGAGCAGCAGCGTGAAACGCAGGATGATCAACTCGCTGCTGGTCGTCGTCCTGGTGGTCGTCGTGGTGTTCTGCGTGCCGCTCGCCCTGGTCGAGAAGCGCAGCATCGTCGACGCCGCCCAGGACCGGGTGGACGCGACCGCCGTCCGGGTGCTCGCCCTGGTCGAGAGCCGGCTCGCCGCCGGTGAGTCGGTCAAGGAGGGGCGGGTCTTCGAGAGCCAGGTCACCGAGGGCAGCTACGTCGAGGTGCAGATCCCCGGCCAGCAGGTCCTCTCGGCCGGCCGCCCGCCCGCCGGGAACCACCTGCTGCGGGCCGCCGAACACGGCACCAGCGGCGAGATCGTCACCGTCGAGCAGTCCCGCGAGGACGTCGACCACGAGATCGCCAACAACCTGCTGCTGCTCGGCGTGGTCGCCCTGCTGGCCGTCCAGGCCGCCGTCGCGCTCGCCGTCTGGCAGGCCAAGCGACTCGCCCGGCCGCTCACCGACCTCGCCGAGACCGCCGAACGGCTCGGCTCCGGCGACCCGCGCCCGCGCAACCGCCGGTACGGGGTGCCCGAACTCGACCGGATCGCCGAGGTGCTGGACACCAGCGCCGAGCGGATCGCCCGGATGCTCACCGCCGAACGCCGGCTCGCCGCCGACGCCTCGCACCAGCTGCGCACCCCGCTCACCGCACTGTCGATGCGGCTGGAGGAGATCACCGCCCTCGCCGAGGAGCCGGAGACCGTCAAGGAGGAGGCGACCATCGCCCTCCAGCAGGTCGAACGGCTCACCGACGTCGTCCAGCGGCTGCTCACCACCCAGCGCGACCCGCGCAGCCCCACCGCCGTCGCCTTCGACCTGGACGAGGTGATCAAGCAGCAGGTGGAGGAGTGGGGCCCGACGCTGCGCGAGCAGGGCCGGGTGCTGTCCCTGGAGGGCCTGCACGGGGTCACCGCGGTCGGCACCCCGGGGACGGTCGCCCAGGTGCTCGCCACCCTGATCGAGAACTCACTGATGCACGGCGCCGGGACGATCACCCTGCGGGTGCGGCCCTCCGGCACCTCGGTGGTGGTCGAGGTGCAGGACCAGGGCGCCGGAGTGCCGGCCGACCTCGGCAACCGGGTGTTCGAGCGGGCCGTCAGCGGCCGCAACTCCACCGGCATCGGCCTGGCCGTCGCCCGCGACCTCGCGGAGGCGGACGGCGGGCGGCTGGAGCTGCTCTCCTTGAAGCCCCCGGTGTTCGCGCTGTTCCTCGGGCGCAGCCACGAGGACTGAGCGGGGTACGAGGGCTGCGCGGGGCAGGGGGACGCGGACGGAGCCGGGTACGAGGACCGGGCCGGGTACGAGGACCGGGCGCGGTCAGCGGGCCCCGTCGAGCCGGACGTCGCGGACCACGTCGAGGTCGGTGAAGGTGGGCGGCGCGTCGCAGAGCGCCACCATCTCGCGGAAGATCCGGTCCGTCTCGGGGAGCTTCGAGTTGCGCATCGCCTCCTCGTAGGAGGGGAACTCCACGATCTCCACCACGTGGCGGGCATCCGAGCGGTCGGTGCCGACGACCGCGTGCGAGGCGGTCCGGCGGCCCTTGGTGGCCTCGACCCAGGTGTCCATGAGCCGGTTGAGGTCGTCGAGCCGGTCGGTCTTGCAGTCGATGATCTGGACGAACGCCATGGCGAGCCTCCTGGGACCCCCTCGGCCTCTCGATCGTCCGCGGGCCGTGCTCGCCCTCGGTCACCACTGTCCTCTCGCGGGGGCGGACCCGGCAAGGGGGAGGGGAGGGGCGGTCGCCGAGCGGCTACTCGGCCTTGGCGTAGCGGATCTGCTCGGCGGCCAGCATCAGCTCGGCCTGGGCGGCCAGCTCCCGGCCGTCGGCGGCCTCCGCGGCCTCCGCGGCTTCCCCGGTCCGTGCGGCCTCCGTGGCGTGTGCGGCCTGCGGGCTCGGCACGTTCGGTACGGGGGCCGTCTCGGGCAGCGCCTTGAAGACCCAGGTGCGGTACGAGACGAAGCGGAACACGGTG
The DNA here is from genome assembly GCF_042786665.1 of Kitasatospora sp. NPDC059146. Taxonomy (NCBI): domain Bacteria; kingdom Bacillati; phylum Actinomycetota; class Actinomycetes; order Kitasatosporales; family Streptomycetaceae; genus Kitasatospora; species Kitasatospora sp. NPDC059146. The sequence goes on from NZ_JBHZCY010000099.1 coordinate 26,662, forward strand.
GCGATGGCGAGGCCGACGACCTTGGCGCCCATCTTCTCGAAGTTCGAGTCCAGGCCCAGCACGTACTGGGAGAAGCCGAGCACACCGGTCTCGATCAGCATGCCGAAGCCGCTGAACACCAGGAAGAGGGTGATCTCCCGCTTGCGGGAGTCGGCGTCGCGGTCCCGGTACAGCCAGTACCGGTAGCCGAGGTAGTTGGTGGCGATCGCGATCACCGTGGCGGCGATGTTGGACCGCAGCGAGGCGATGCCCAGGCCGATGTTGCAGACCCAGAAGACGGCGAAGTTGACCACGACCCCGCTCAGGCCGACGATGCCGAACTTCACGACCTCGCCCCTGATCCCACGCACCTTCTGCATGAGTGAGGGGTTCGAAGCTGTGGTCGTCGCCATACCGGGTGGCCTCCATGTACCTGCGGGGAAAAGGGTGTCCCACTGGGCCGGGGACACCCCTTGAGCCCTGCGTGCACGCACATGATCCGACCGCGCGGACGAGGACCTAGCCGTCCAGGCTACCCGCTTCCACCGAACGGCTCAGCCGTCCGGAGGAGGGGTTGACATCTACGCGCGTCCACTACTCACACCCCCACCGCGGCTCCATGGCCCCCCACCGGCCCGGATATCCTGGCGAGGTGACTTCCCCGGGCAATGTGAATTTTCCAGTGGTGGGCATGATCGGTGGCGGGCAGCTGGCCCGCATGGCACACCAGGCGGGCATCCCGCTCGGGGTCAGGTTCAAGCTCCTCGCCGACACCCCCCAGGACTCCGCCGCACAGGTGGTCTCCGACGTCGTCCTCGGTGACTACCGGGACCTCGACACCCTGCGCCGCTTCGCGGCCGGGTGCGACGTGATCACCTTCGACCACGAGCACGTCCCCACCGAGCACCTGCGGGCCCTGGAGGCCGACGGCATCGCCGTCCGCCCCGGCCCGGAGGCGCTGGTCAACGCCCAGGACAAGGGCGTGATGCGGGCCAAGCTCGACTCCATCGGGGTGCCCTGCCCCCGGCACCGGATCGTCGCCGACCCGGCCGACGTCACCGCCTTCGCGAACGAGGGCACCGGCTACCCCGTCGTGCTCAAGACCGTCCGCGGCGGCTACGACGGCAAGGGCGTCTGGGTCGTCGACGACGAGCGGGAGGCCCAGGCGCCGTTCCTGGCCGGCGTCCCCGTGCTGGCCGAGGAGAAGGTCGACTTCGTCCGCGAGCTGGCCGCCAACGTGGTCCGCTCGCCCAGCGGCCAGGCCGTCGCCTACCCGGTCGTCGAGAGCGTCCAGGAGAACGGCGTCTGCGCCGAGGTCACCGCCCCCGCGCCGGACCTCGACCCCGCCCTGTCCGACGAGGCCCAGCAGCTCGCCCTGCGGATCGCCGGCGACCTCGGCATCGTCGGCCACCTCGCCGTCGAGCTGTTCCAGACCCGGGACGGCCGGATCCTGGTCAACGAGCTGGCCATGCGCCCGCACAACTCCGGGCACTGGACCCAGGACGGCGCGGTCACCTCGCAGTTCGAGAACCACCTGCGGGCCGTCCTCGACCTCCCGCTCGGCGACCCCCGGCCGCGCGCCAAGTGGACCGTCATGGTCAACGTCCTCGGCGGCGACTACCCGGACATGTACCACGCCTTCCTGCACTGCATGGCCCGCGACCCCGGGCTGCGGATCCACATGTACGGGAAGGACGTGAAGCCCGGCCGCAAGGTCGGCCACGTCAACGTCTTCGGGGACGACCTCGACGACGTCCGCGAGCGCGCCCGCCACGCGGCCGCCTACCTGCGAGGAACGATCACCGAATGACCAACCCTCTTGTCGGCATCGTGATGGGTTCGGACTCCGACTGGCCGGTCATGGAGGCCGCCGCCCAGGCCCTGGACGAGTTCGAGATCCCGTACGAGGTGGACGTCGTCTCCGCCCACCGGATGCCCCGCGAGATGGTCGCGTACGGCGAGCGGGCCCACGGGCGCGGCCTCAAGGCGATCATCGCCGGCGCCGGCGGCGCGGCCCACCTGCCGGGCATGCTGGCCTCCGTCACCCCGCTGCCGGTCATCGGCGTGCCGGTGCCGCTGCGCTACCTGGACGGCATGGACAGCCTGCTGTCGATCGTCCAGATGCCGGCCGGCGTGCCGGTGGCGACCGTCTCGGTGGCCGGCGCGCGCAACGCGGGCCTGCTCGCGGTGCGGATGCTCGCCGCCTTCGACCCGGAACTCACCGAGAAGATGACCGAGTTCCAGGCCGAGCTGAACAACCAGGCCACCGAGAAGGGCAAGAAGCTCCGCGCCAAGGTGGCCGGCTCCTCGTCCTTCGGCTTCGGCAAGTAGGCCGCCCGGCGGGGTGGGGTAGAACAGCCCGTATGACTTCCGACTCCCTCACCCCGCAGGACCGATCGGACCTCCCGGACCTCCCGGACCGCCTGGACCGCGCCCGCGCCCTGCTGCGCACCGCCCCCGTGGTGGACGGCCACAACGACCTCCCCTGGGCGATGCGCGAGCAGGCCGGGTACGACCTCGGCGCGCTCGACCTCGCCGCCGACCAGAGCGAGCGCCTGCACACCGACCTCGCCCGCCTCGCCGAGGGCGGGGTCGGCGCGCAGTTCTGGTCCGTCTACGTGCCCACCTCGCTGGCCGGCGACCACGCCGTCAGCGCCACCCTGGAGCAGGTCGACTTCGTCCACGCCCTGGTCGAGCGCTACCCGGACCGGCTGCGCCTGGCCCGCACCGCCGCCGACATGGAGGCCGCCCGCGCCGAGGGCCGGATCGCCTCGCTGATGGGCGCCGAGGGCGGCCACTCGATCGACTGCTCGCTCGCGACCCTGCGCGCCCTGTACGAACTCGGCGTGCGCTACCTGACGCTCACCCACAACGACAACGTGCCGTGGGCCGACTCCGCGACCGACAAGCCGGTGGCCGGCGGGCTGACGAAGTTCGGCGAGGAGGTCGTCCGGGAGATGAACCGGCTCGGCATGCTGGTCGACCTCTCGCACGTCTCCGCCGACACCATGCGGGACGCCCTGCGGGTCACCGAGGCGCCGGTGGTCTTCTCGCACTCCTCCGCGCGCGCGGTCTGCGAGCACCCCCGCAACATCCCGGACGACGTGCTGGCCCAGCTGCCCGCCAACGGCGGCGTCGCGATGGCCACCTTCGTCCCGAAGTTCATCCTGCCCGCCGCCATCGAGTGGACCCTGGCCGCCGACGAGAACATGCGCGCCCACGGCTTCCACCCGCTGGACACCACCCCGCCCGCGATGGAGCGCCAGCGCGCCTTCGAGGCCGCCAACCCGCGCCCGATCGCCACCCCGTCCACCGTCGCCGACCACCTCGACCACATGCGCGAGGTCGCCGGCATCGACCACATCGGCATCGGCGGCGACTTCGACGGCACCGCCTTCCTGCCCGACGGCCTCGACTCGGTGGCCGGCTACCCCAACCTGGTCGCCGAACTCCTCGGCCGCCACTGGTCGGAGGCCGACCTCGCCAAGCTCACCTGGCACAACGCCGTCCGCGTCCTGCGCGACGCCGAGTCGGTCGCCGCCACACTGCGCGCCGACCGCCGGCCCTCCATCGCCACCATCGCCCGGCTCGACGGCTGATCCGAGCCTTCTAACCCAGCCGCGGGATCTCGATGGCCGGGCACTTGTCCATCACCATCGAGACCCCGGCGGCCCGGGTCCGGTCGTACGCGGCCTCGTCGACGACCCCGAGCTGGAACCAGACCGCCTTCGCGCCGACCGCCACCGCCTGGTCGGCGACCTCCCCGGCCAGCGCGCTGTTCACGAACACGTCCACCACGTCGACCGGGAACGGGATCTCGGCCAGCGAGGCGTACCCGGGCTCGCCGAGGACGGTCTCGGCCTTGGGGTGCACCGGCACGATCCGCTTGCCGTGGCGCTGGAGCACCTGCGCCACGCCGTAGGCGGCCCGGGCGGTGTTGTTGGACAGCCCGACCACCGCCCAGGTGTCGCCGCTTCCGGTGAGGATCTCGCGGACGGTCGCGCCGTCGCCGTAGGTCGTCATGCCGGTGCCAACGACGGGCGCGGGCGCGGGATTCCGGGGGCGGTCAGGTGGCGGAGGCGTCGGGGGCCGGGCGGCGGCCGGCCCCCGGCCGCTCGGACGGTGACCGGTCTCCGGCAGTCGTGACGATCCGTCACCGTGCGCCTTGGCATGCTCTCCCGGTTTTCCCGGTTGACCTGCGGCGGCGGGAAATGCGCTGGAAGGCGAAGTCGTGAATTCCCCGCGTGCCCCGGGGCGGAGTGGAATTCTCATTCCAAGACTCGGCCAACACCGGCATACAACGGCCCGGGCCCAGGAACACTGGGAATCGAAGCCTTTCGGCGGGGACGCGAGTATCGGGTGGGGAAACGTGAGCGGCGATCTTGACGAATTGGCCCTGGCCGCGGCGACGGCCCTGGTATCGGGCCTGATGACGGATTCCTGGGAGGCGGTGAAGCGTGGTTTCGCCGAGCTGATCGGTCAGGACGGGCGCATGGACGCGACGCGCGCGAGGCTGGCGGAGGCGTCCGAGCCGGAGCTGCCGCAGGCCCGGGAGGCCCAGGTGGGGGCGTGGAGCACCCGGCTGCGGGACGCGCTGGGCGACGATCCGGACGTGGCCGCGGGACTGCGGGCGCTGCTCGCCGAGGGGGTGGCCCCGGCGGCGGTTGCCTCGGCCGGCCCGGTGTCCCAGAAGGCCCGCGCCGGGGACGGCGGCATGGCCGTGAACGTCGGGCGCGACGTCGGCCCGGAGGGCATCATCGCGGGCGGCGATGTGCGCATCAACAAGAGGCGCATCGCATTCATCCCGATCGCGCCCTTCATCAGCGTCACGAAGAGCGCCGCGGCGGCGCATCCGGTGGTGGCGACCGTGACCACCCTCGTCGTGGTGGCCGGGGGCGTCTCCGGCGCGGTCACCGTCTGGCAGTCCGGTGACGGCCCGCAGCCGTCCGGACTCTCCCGGATGGTCGGCGGCTGGGACGGCACCTACACGTGCGGGCAGGGTCTGACCGGAATGCATTTGCAGATATCGGCGCCGGTGAAAGCCGGGACGGTCGACGTGGTGTTCAGCTTCTTCCCGGTGCCGGCCAATCCCGGCGTTCCGCAGGGGAGTGCGACGTACACCGGAACGCTTTCGGGGGCCAGCGTCCGCCTCGACCCGGTGGCCTGGGTCGAGCGACCGTCCGACTATCAGCTCATCAACTTCGTCGGCGATCTTCCGGCGGCCGACGGCGATGCGTACAGCGGTACCGTGACCGGGGTCGGCTGTACGACCTTCACCACCCGGCACACGACGCAGTGAGCGGTGACACCCGCCGTCAGCTCGGGCGGCCCAGGGCGCGGTAGGTCCAGCCGGCGGCGCGCCAGGCGTCCGCGTCGAGGACGTTGCGGCCGTCGAGCAGTCGGCGCTCGGCCACCACGGCGCCGAGCTCGGCCGGGTCGAGCGCGCGGAACTCGGCCCACTCGGTGAGGTGGAGGACGACGTGGGCGCCCTCGGCGGCCTCCAGGGCGGAGTCGGCGTAGGCCAGGGAGGGGAACATCTTGCGGGCGTTCTCCACGGCCTTCGGGTCGTAGACGGTGACCTGGGCGCCCTGGAGCTGGATCTGGGCGGCCACGTTGAGCGCGGGGGAGTCCCGGATGTCGTCCGAGTTGGGCTTGAAGGCGGCGCCGAGGACGGCGACCCGGCGGCCCAGGAAGCCGCCGCCGCACTGCTCGCGGGCCAGTTCGACCATCCGCGAGCGGCGCCGCATGTTGATCGAGTCGACCTCGCGCAGGAAGGTCAGCGCCTGGTCGGCGCCGAGTTCGCCGGCCCGGGCCATGAAGGCGCGGATGTCCTTGGGCAGGCAGCCGCCGCCGAAGCCGAGGCCGGAGTTGAGGAACTTGCGGCCGATCCGCTCGTCGTGCCCGAGCGCGGTGGAGAGCAGCGTGACGTCCGCGCCGGCCGCCTCGCAGACCTCGGCCATCGCGTTGATGAAGGAGATCTTGGTGGCCAGGAAGGAGTTGGCGGCGGCCTTCACCAGCTCGGCGGTCGCGTAGTCGGTGACCAGGAACGGCACCCCGGCCGCGATCGGCTCCGCGTACACCTCGCGCAGCAGCCGCTCGGCCCGCTCGCTGTGGGCGCCGACCACGATCCGGTCCGGCCGCAGGGTGTCCTGGACGGCGAAGCCCTCGCGCAGGAACTCGGGGTTCCAGGCGAGTTCGGCGCCCGCGCCGACCGGCGCCAGCGCGGCCAGCCGCTCGGCCAGCCGGGCCGCCGAGCCGACCGGCACGGTGGACTTGCCGACCACCAGCGCCGGGCGGGTCAGGTGCGGTGCGAGCTCGTCGATCGCGGTGTCCACGTACGACATGTCGGCGGCGAACTCGCCCTTGCGCTGCGGGGTGTTGACGCAGACGAAGTGGACGTCCGCGAACTCCGCGGCCTCCTTGGCGGAGGTGGTGAAGCGCAGCCGCCCGGTCGAGCCCTCGTGCCCGGCCACGTGCTTGAGCAGCAGCTCGGACAGGCCCGGCTCGTACATCGGGACCCGGCCCGCGGTGAGCGTCGCGATCTTCTCGGGATCGATGTCCAGACCCAGCACCTCGAAGCCGAACTCGGCCATCGCGGCGGCATGCGTGGCGCCGAGGTAGCCGGTGCCGATCACGGAGATGCGGAGGGTCACGGGTTCCCCTTGAGTTGCGGGTTCGGCCAGTAGAGGGTGCCCCTGATGCTATCCGTCCCGCCCGGGTCGGTACGGATCGCCCGCTCGCCGAGGACGCTAGGCAGCCGCAGGTCGGAGCCCTAGGATCTCTACTGAACGGTAGTTAACCGCGATTCGACTCGGATCCGACGCCGATCGGACAACGGTCTGCGTCGGCCACTGGACGACGAGGCAGGCATCATGGCGGGCAGCGCAGGGGCGGCTGACTTCGATCTCTTCCGTATCTCCGAGGAGCACGGGATGCTCCGTGAGGCGGTGCGTTCGCTGGCCGAGGCGAAGATCGCTCCGTTCGCGGCGGAGGTGGACGAGCAGGGCCGGTTCCCGCAGGAGGCGTTGGACGCGCTGACGGGCAACGATCTGCATGCGGTGCACGTGCCGGAGGAGTTCGGTGGTGCGGGGGCGGACGCGTTGGCGACGGTGATCGTGATCGAGGAGGTCGCGCGGGTGTGCGGCTCGTCGTCGTTGATCCCGGCGGTGAACAAGCTGGGGTCGTTGCCGGTGCAGTTGTCGGGTTCGGAGGAGTTGAAGGCGAAGTACCTGGGGGCGTTGGCGCGGGGCGAGGGGATGTTCTCGTACTGCCTGTCGGAGCCGGAGGCAGGTTCGGACGCGGCGGGGATGAAGACGCGGGCGGTGCGTGACGGTGACTTCTGGGTGCTGAACGGGGTGAAGCGCTGGATCACCAACGCGGGGGTGTCGGAGTTCTACACGGTGATGGCCGTGACGGATCCTTCGATGCGGTCGAAGGGGATCTCGGCGTTCGTGGTGGAGAAGGGCGATGCGGGGGTGTCGTTCGGGGCTCCGGAGAAGAAGTTGGGGATCAAGGGGTCGCCGACGCGTGAGGTGTACTTCGACAATGTGCGGATCCCGGCGGACCGGATGATCGGTGCGGAGGGCACGGGTTTCGCGACGGCGATGAGGACGCTGGACCACACCCGGGTGACGATCGCGGCGCAGGCGGTGGGTATCGCGCAGGGGGCGTTGGACTACGCGAAGGGCTACGTGCAGGAGCG
>NZ_JBHZCY010000100.1:0-33926 GCF_042786665.1 Kitasatospora sp. NPDC059146
GCGCGGGCAAGTCCACCCTCGGCAAGCTGCCGGGCCCGGCGCGGCGACGTGCGGGCCTCGCTGCTGGCCCTGCTCAAGGAGCGGCCGATGCACGGCTACGAGATGATCGCCGAGATCGCCGAGCGGACCAACGGGGCCTGGCGGCCCAGCCCCGGCTCGATCTACCCGAACCTCCAGCTGCTGGAGGAGGAGGGCCTGATCACGGCGGAGGAGGTCGGCGGCAAGCGGCTGGTCTCGCTCACCGAGCGGGGGCGCGCCGAGGCCGAGGCCGGCCCGGCGGAGCCGTGGGCCGAGGCCGGCCGGGAGGTCGACTGGGAGGCCGTCCAGGAGGTCGGCCAGGCGCTCGTCGCGGTCGAGCAGGCGGTCCAGCAGGTCATGCGCACCGGCACCGAGGCGCAGCGCGCCAAGGGCCTGGCGGTGCTGACCGAGGCCCGCAAGAAGCTGTACCTCGTCCTCGCCGAGGATGACTGACCGGTGCGGGGGCCGGTCCCGGCGCAGGCCGGTGGCCCGGGCGGTGCCGCCGCTCAGGGGCGGACCAGGAACAGGCCCACGCAGGCGAGCAGCAGCACCGCCCAGCCGAACCAGAGCCAGCCGTCGGGCCCGATCGTGACGCTGTAGAGGCAGACCACCAGCAGCAGGGCACCCGTCACCCAGGCGACCTGCCGATTGTGGTGGGCGGCAGCCCGCGCGCGGCTCCTGCCGTGCCGTTCGGGGTGCGGAACCGTCCTGGCCATGCCGACCTCCCGGGGAGGGCGAAGGGGGAACGGGCGGCCGGTCAGTCCGCGGGTCCGGTGGGGCCGGCCGGCTCCGTCGGTCCGGTCGCCTCCGCGGACCCGGTGGGCCCGGCGCCGGTGGAGGCCGCCTCGTCGTACTCGTAGCGCCAGAACCAGCTGAGCCCCCGCACCTGCTTGCTCCGGACGTACACCAGTGTGCGCGCGGGGGAGTCGCCCTGCGCGGGGACCGGGACCTTGTACTTCTTGGGCACGCCCAGCATCGGCCCCAGCGGGATCGGCAGGACCGTCCCGTCCAGGGGCCCGCCGACGAATTCGGTGTCCGCGCTCTTCACCCCTCCAGGGTCTCACCTCCACGGGGTGGCCACGCCGGGAGCACCCGGGAGCGGAGGCACGGTGACGGCCGGGTGCCCGGAGTGTGGCCCGCGTGGCCGGGGTGTGACCGGAGAGGCACCGCCCCCGGTCATCCGCAGGCCCCGCGCACCCCTATCCTTTCCTGTACGCCCCCGGGGTCCACCCCGGGTCAGCGGGCCCCGTACGGGCCGGGCGAGGCGCGAGTCAGTGTGCCCTCCGGCCGTCACCGGCGCGGACAGCGTGCTGCCGCGACAGGCGTACCGAGACCCGGGCGTCGGCCGTCCGGTGACCCCGGCCGCGGTCGGCGGGGCGCGGACAGCAGGGCCGAGCACCGCCCCGGGAAGCAGCGGGGGATGCCGCGCGTTGCGTCCGAGTGGTACGTCGAACGCTGTGTCGCACCAGGCACGGCAGTTGCGCGGAAGGGGCACGATGGAAGCCGGCAGCAGGTGGACGACCTGGTGGCAGAAGCGTGACCGTGAGCGGGCCCGCCCGGGAGGCGCGGACCCGGCCGCCAGACTGGAACAGCTGCTCGGCGCCGTGCGCGCCGGATTCCCGCTCGCACCCGCCGCCCACCCGGCCGGCTACCGCTGTTCCTGCGACCGGGTGGCCTGTCCGGCCCCGGCCCGGCACCCGGTCTCCTTCGCCTGGCAGACCCAGGCCACCACCGACCCCGAGCAGCTCTCCCGCTGGCTCTCCCGCGACCCCCAGGCCAACTTCGTCACCGCCACCGGCCGGGTGCACGACGTCCTGGACGTCCCCGCCGAGGCCGGCCGGCTCGCCCTGGAGCGGCTGACCGCGCTGGGCGTCGAGGGCCCGGTCGCCGCCGTCGGCGAGGACCGCTACCTCTTCTTCACCGCCACCCGCGGCACCCCCCAGGACGAGGACGAGTGGTGGGACAGTGCCCTCGACTCCACCCCGGACACCGTGTCCGAGCACCCCGGCCTGCGCTGGCACTGCCGCGGCTCGTACACCCTGCTCCCGCCCGCCGCGCTGCCGGACGGCTCCGAGGTGCGGTGGCTGCGCGGGCCCGAACTGCCGCTGCCGGACCCGCTGCGCGTCCTGGACGTGCTCACCGACGCCTGCACCGAGGTGGGCGCCGTCGCCGAGGAGCAGTGGCTGATCGGCTGATCCGGCGCCCACCGGGTGGCACGGCTACGGCAGGGTGAGGATCTCCGCGCCGTCCGCCGTGACCACCAGGGTGTGCTCGAACTGGGCGGTGCGCTTGCGGTCCTTGGTGACGACCGTCCAGCCGTCCGGCCAGATCTCGTAGTCGTAGGTGCCCAGGGTGAGCATCGGCTCGATGGTGAACGTCATGCCGGGCTTGATGACCTCGGTGGCCCGCTCGCTGTCGTAGTGCGGGACGATCAGGCCGGAGTGGAACGACGTGTTGATGCCGTGTCCGGTGAAGTCCCGCACCACGCCGTAGTCGAAGCGCTTGGCGTAGGACTCGATGACCCGTCCGATGACGTTGATCTGACGGCCCGGCTTGACCGCCTTGATCGCCCGGTTCAGCGACTCCCGGGTGCGTTCGACCAGCAGCCGGGACTCCTCGTCCACGTCGCCGACCAGGTAGGTGGCGTTGAGGTCGCCGTGCACGCCGTGGATGTAGGCGGTGGCGTCGATGTTGACGATGTCGCCGTCCTGCAGCACGGTCGAGTCCGGGATGCCGTGGCAGATCACCTCGTTGACGGAGGTGCAGACGGACTTGGGGAAGCCGCGGTACCCGAGGTCGGACGGGTAGGCGTCGTGGTCGCACATGTACGCGTGGGCGACGGCGTCCAGCGCGTCGGTGGTGACGCCGGGGGCGATCAGCTTCGCCGCCTCTTCCATGGCCCGGGCCGCGATCCCGCCCGCGATCCGCATCTTCTCGATCGTCTCGGCGGTCTGCACCTCGGGCCCGGTGTACGGCGTCGGGGCGGGCTTCCCGACGTACTCGGGGCGCGCGATGTGCGCCGGGACCTTGCGGGTGGGGGACTGGATGCCGGGTACGAGAGCCATGCCGGCGAGTCTAGTCGCCGCCCCCGCCGCCACCCGGCGGTTCCCGCGCGGTGTGCACGGCGGCCCCGCCCGGGGAATGATCGGTACCGACCCCCATGTCTGGACGGGAGAACGCGATGCCCCTCGGATTCCACCGCAAGCCGACCGGCCGACCCGGCGAATGGTTCTACTGCATCAAGCACGCCAAGGTCGAGGAGGGCCCCGAGTGCCCCGCGAAGGACCGCCTCGGCCCCTACGCCACCCGCGAGGAGGCCGCCCACGCCCTGGACATCGCGAACGAACGCAACCGCGAGTGGCAGAACGACCCGCGCTGGGACGACCGCCCCAAGGACGGCGGGGCGCAATAGCCCGGCCGCTCCGGGGCGGTCAGGCCGGGGCGGGGGTGTCGAGGGCGTTGCGTTCGTGTTCGGCGCGGACGGCGGCGGTGTGCGGGTCGGTGCGGTCGTCGTAGGCGAGCAGGCGGGGGAGGGCGGCGGCGAGGGCGAGGACGCCGGCGACGCAGGCCAGGCCCCCGGTCCAGACGGCGGCGCGGACGCCGATCAGGCCGGCCATGGTGCCGGCCCGGACCTGGCCGAGCTGGGGCCCGACGGAGTAGCTGAGCAGCTCGACGCCGGCCATCCGGCCGCGTACCTCGTCCGGGATGGACTGGTTCCACATGGTGGAGCGGGCGATCCCGCTGATCTCGTCCGCGCCACCGGCCAGGGCCAGCCCGAGCAGTACCACCCAGACGCTGCCGGACAGTCCGGCCAGCGTCATGGCCGCGCCCCAGCCGACCGCGGCGGCCACCAGCAGCCGTCCGTGCCGGTGCACCCGGGACGTCCAGCCGCTGGTCGCACCGACCAGCAGGCCGCCGACGGCGGCGGCGGCGTACATCGGGCCGAGCGCCCAGTCCGCGCCCAAGTCCGAGGCCAGGAACGGGAAGACGGCCACCGGGAAGGCGAACAGCATGGCGCACAGGTCGATCGCGTAGGTGCCGAGCAGGTCCTTGCGGCTCCACGCGTACCGCACGCCGGTGAGCACCGCCCGGATCGACGGGCGCTCGGCGCCGGTGGCCGGCGGCACCGCCCTGATCCGGACGAGCAGCAGCAGCGAGACCGCGAAGGTCAGCACGTCCAGCGCGTACGCGGTCTGCACCCCGGACACCGCCACCACGACACCGGCCAGCGCCGGACCGGCCACCGAAGCGACGTTGTGGTAGAGCGACTTGAGGGCGAAGGCGGCCGACAGGTGCTGGTGCGCGACCACCCGCGGCAGCAGCGAGTCCAGCGCCGGGCGCTGGAGCCCGTCGCAGGCCGCGACCAGGGCGGCGACCAGGTAGATCGGCCAGAGCACCGGGTGCGGCAGCAGGGCGTTGAGCAGCAGCAGCCCGGCGAGCAGCCCGAGCGCGGCCTCGGAGCGCAGCACCAGCCTGCGGCGGTCCAGGGCGTCGGCGAGGGCGCCGCCCCAGAGGCCGAAGACGATCAGCGGAACGAGTTCGACGGCGCCGATCAGGCCCACCGCGAAGGAGGAGTCGGTGAGTTCCTTGATCTGCATCGGAACGGCGACGTACGTCAGGAAGCTGCCGAAGCTGGTGACGCAGCCGCTCGTCCACAGGTAGCGGAAGTCGCGGGAGGCGCGCCAGGGGGACAGGTCGGGCGCCAGCGAGCGCAGCAGGGCGCGCGCCCGACTGACGGGCGGTGGTTCGTCGTCGTTCACGAACGACCATCCTCGGACGGTCGGTTCCCGGCCCGCAACGGATTTATCACCAGCGCGTGAACGCCGGCGGTGAGGTGAGCCGGCCGGCGAGGTCGGCCAGCCGGTCCAGGGCGGAGCGGCGGCCGACCGGCTGTCCTGCGGCGGCACTGACCAGGTGCTGCGCCAGGTCGAAGGGCTCCTCGGCGGCGGTGCCGACGGCGAGCCGCTCGTGCGCGAGACCCGCGAGGTCGGCGAGACCCGCGCGGTCGGCGAGGGCGGTGGGACCGGCCGGGGTGGTGGGGTCGGCGCCCTCCAGGGCCAGGACGGTCGCGCCCTGCCGGCGGGCGTCCTGCACCCGCTCCAGCAGCGGGGCACCGGCCGCGCCGGGGGCCACCACCAGCACGGTGGCGCCGCGCCCGGCCTCGGCGAGCCGCCGCAGACCGTGCGCCAGGTGGGCCGGGGCGGCGGCGGGCGGTGCGTGCCGCAGCAGGGTGGGCGCCAGCCGGGGGACGGCCGACCAGGCGGCCTCGTCCTCCAGGTGGGCGGCCAGGTGCCAGGGCTCGTACGCCTCGGTGCCGACCAGCAGCAGCGCACCGGCCCCGCGCCGGTCCACCGAACGCCGCAGCGCACCGGCGAAGCCGCCGACCGCCTCCAACCAGCCGGTGCCCGTGAGTCGTTCACGAAGTGCCGAAACTCTCACTGCGTCCATGCGGGCCAGGATGTCGCGCCGGGCCCGCGGTTTGGGAAGATCGGCCCATGACTTCCCTCGATTCAGCGACAAACCCGGCCCACGAGCTGCCGGACGTCTCGCAGTTGGTGGTCGGTGTCCTCGGCGGCACCGGCGACCAGGGACGCGGCCTGGCCCTGCGGCTGGCCAAGGCCGGCCAGCAGGTGATCATCGGCTCCCGCGACGCCGCCCGGGCCGAGGCCTCGGCCGCCGAGCTGGGCCTCGGCGTGCGCGGTGCCGACAACGCCACCGTCGCCCGGGAGAGCGACGTGGTGATCATCGCGGTCCCGTGGGACGGCCACGCCGCCACCCTGACCGCGCTGCGCGAGGACCTCGCCGGAAAGATCGTCGTCGACTGCGTCAACCCGCTCGGCTTCGACAAGCAGGGCGCCTACGCGCTCAAGCCGGAGGAGGGCAGCGCCGCCCAGCAGGCCGCCGCCCTGCTGCCGGACTCCCGGGTCACCGCAGCCTTCCACCACCTCTCGGCGGTGCTGCTCCAGGACGAGTCGGTGGAGCGGATCGACACCGACGTCATGGTGCTCGGCGACGAGCGGGCCGCCACCGACGTCGTGCAGGCCCTGGCGGGCCGGATCCCCGGCATGCGCGGCGTCTTCGCGGGCCGGCTGCGCAACGCCCACCAGGTGGAGGCGCTGGTGGCGAACCTGATCTCGGTCAACCGCCGCTACAAGGCCCACGCGGGCCTGCGGATCACCGACGTGTAGCAGTCGGAGGTTCGTGTCGACCTCACCCCTGGACCCGCTCCGGAGGTGAGGTCGGCGACAATGGGTGGCGGCCGACCCCGGCCGTCCGCACCCGGTCCTAGGAGCTCCGCGCCATGCCTCGCACGTCCCTCTTCGCCCTGCTCGTCGTCGTCCTCGCGCTGGCGGCCGCCGTGGTCTCGATGGTCGAGGGCTTCTGGATCGGGCTGATCTGGCTCCCGCTGGCCGGTGTGGCGAGCAACGTGCTGTGGCTGAACCGGCGCAAGGCGAAGATCGCCGAGGCGGCGGCCGAGCAGGGCTGAGCGGCCGCCGACCTCACCAGCGCCCCCGGGGCGCTCAGCTCTCCCAGAAGCGGAACAGCAGCTGCCCGTAGGCCGCGAAGTTGTCGTCCGTCACGCCGAACAGGTGCATCACCGCGAACACGGCGTCGAAGAGCAGGCTCCGCACCTGGGGCTGCCACATCAGGGCGAACACCGCGAGCAGCCCGTACGGCGCGAACGGCTCCACCGCGCGCCGGGTCTTGTACGACAGCCAGGGCTCGACGATGCCGTAGCCGTCCAGGCCGGGGATCGGCAGCAGGTTGAGGATCGCGGCGCTGACCTGGAGCAGGCCGAGGAAGGCGAAAGCGCAGGCCAGCGGGGTGTAGCGCCACGGCCAGTCGACGCCGTGCCACTCCATCGAGAAGCCCGGGTTGTCCAGCCACCCGGCGCCGACCGGGATCAGCAGGGCCGCCCCGATCACCAGGTTCACCAGCGGCCCGGCCGCCGAGATCAGGCTGTGCTTGAGCCGGCCCTGGATCCGGCTGCGCTCGATCCAGACCGAGCCGCCGGGCAGGCCGATGCCGCCGAGGATCACGAAGATGATCGGCAGCACGAAGCTGAGCAGGATGTTGGCGTACTTCAGCGGGTTGAGCGTGAGGTAGCCCTTGGCGCCGACGGTGATGTCGCCGCCGTGCAGGGCGGTGCGGGCGTGGGCGTACTCGTGCAGGCAGAGCGAGACCATCCAGCCCGAGACCACGAACAGGAACACCCCGAACGAGGCGTTGCCGTAGCCGGAGTACACCGCCCAGGCGGAGGTGCCCAGGGTGGCGAGGAGCACCCAGAACACCGGACTGATCCGGCGGTCCTCGCTGCGGGAGCGCGGCGTGGCGGCGAAGGTCATCTGTGGGTGCTCCGTGGACAGAGGGAAGGGGGATACCGGCTGGGACCGATCATGCCGGGCGGGCCGGTGGCCGGACAAGCCGCCCAGGGTGAACGTCCGAGGGGAGGCGTCCGGTTCCGACGCGCCCCGGGGCCGGGGAGGGGACGGCACAATTGTGCGGCCGCGCCGCCGTCCATCGACCAGAATGGTCCGGTGCACTACGGCATCCTCGGTACCACCACGGCCCACCACGACGACGGCACGCCGGTCCCGCTCGGCGGGGCCCGGCTGCGGGCGCTGCTCACCGCGCTGGCCCTGCGGCAGGGCCGGCCGGTCCCGGCCGACCTGCTGGTGGACGAGGTGTGGGACGCCGAGCCACCGCAGGACTCCTCCGCGGCCCTGCAGACCCTGGTCGGCCGGCTGCGCCGCACCATCGGCCGGGAGCGGGTCGGCTCCGGGCCGGCCGGGTACTGGCTGGCCGAGCCGGCCACCGACCTCGCCGACTTCCAGCGGCTGAGCACCGAGGGCCGGCACGCCCTCGACGCCGGTGACAGCGCGCTGGCCGCCGAGCGGCTGCGCGCCGCCCTGGCGCTGTGGCGCGGTCCCGCGCTCGCCGATCTGCCCGACCGCGCCGCCGCGGCCGCCCGGCTGGAGGCCCAGCGGGACGAGGCCCGCCGGCACCGGATAACCGCGGACCTCGGCCTGGGCCGGGCCGCCGAGCTGGTCGCCGAACTGGCCGAGCTCTGCGAACGGCAGCCGCTGGACGAGCCCTTGCAGCTGCTGATGCTGCGGGCGCTGCACGGGAGCGGCCGTACCGCCGAGGCGCTGCGCCACTACGAGCGCACCCGGCGCGCCCTGGCGGACGAGCTCGGCGTCGACCCCGGCCGTCAACTCCGGGACTACTACGCCGAGTTGCTCAGCTCGGCCGAGCCGACCCCGACCCCGGCAGCGCCCCCGGTCGCCGCCCCGGTCCGACCGCACGAGCCGCAGCTCCTGGCCCCGGCGCCCCAACTCCCGCGCGCCACCGGGAACCTGCGCGGCCGGCTGACCAGCTTCGTCGGCCGGGAGGGCGATCTCACCGCCCTGCGCGGCCTGGTGGCGACGAGCCGGCTGGTCACCCTGACCGGTCCGGGCGGCTCCGGCAAGACCCGGCTGTCGGTCGAGGCCGGTCGCGCCGAACAGTCCGCCGGGCACTGGCCGGACGGCGTCTGGCTGGCCGAACTCGCCCCGCTGGAGAGCCCGGAGGCCGTTCCGGCCGCCGTGGTCTCCGCGCTCGGGATGCGCGAGATCGTGCTGCACGCCAGCAGCATGGTCGCCGAGGTGATGGAGAAGCGCGCCCAGGACCCGGTGCGCCGGCTGGTCGAGTACTGCGGCCAGCGCCGGATGCTGCTGGTCCTGGACAACTGTGAGCACCTGATCCAGGCCGCCGCCGATCTGGTGGACACGCTGCTCGCCGAGTGCCCCGGGCTGACCGTGGTCGCCACCAGCCGTGAGCCGCTCGGCGTCCCCGGGGAGACCGTCGTGCCGGTCGAGCCGCTGCCCGACCCGGTGGCGCTGCGGCTGCTCACCGAGCGGGCGGCGGCCGCCCGTCCGGGCTTCGACCCGCAGAGCGACCCGGAGGCCTGCGCCGAGATCTGCCGTCGGCTGGACGGCCTGCCGCTGGCCATCGAACTGGCCGCCGCCCGGCTGCGGGTGATGACGGCCCGGCAGATCGCCGACCGCCTGGACGGCCGCTTCGCCCTGCTCACGGCCGGCAGCCGCACCCTGCTGCCGCGCCAGCAGACGCTGCGCGCGGTGGTCGACTGGAGCTGGGAGCTGCTGGGCAAGCGGGAGCGGGCGGTGCTGCGCCGGCTCTCGGTGTTCGCGGGCGGCTGGCAGCTGGAGGACGCCGAGCCGATCTGCGCCGACGGCACCGAGGTGGTCGCCGTGGAGGTCGCCGACCTGCTGCTCTCCCTGGTCGACAAGTCCCTGCTGGTGGCCGATCTGGCCGACGACGGCGTCCAGCCGCGCTACCGGATGCTGGAGACCATCCACGAGTACGCCACCGAGCGGCTCGCCGAGTCCGCCGCCGAGCGCGACGCCACCGGCGCCCGCCACCTGGCGCACTTCCGCGCGCTGGTCGCCACCGCCGACCAGAACATCCACGGCCCGCGGCAGCTGCACTGGCTGACGGTGCTGGACCGGGAGCAGGACAACATCCGGGCGGCGTTGCGCCGGGCGATCGACCTCGCGGACGAGCAGCAGGCGCTGGTCATCGCCGTCGGCCTGGGCTGGTACTGGTCGCTGCGCGGCTACAGCCTGGAGGCCCGCGGCTGGTACACCGCGATCGCCGCGCTCGGCCCGGACCCGTTCGGCCCGGACGCCCCGGCGCCGGTGCCGCTGGAGCACAACGTGCTCTCGTACGACCTGCCGATGCCCGACGGGGTGGTCGAGGAGGCCCGCCGGCTGGTCGCGATGTTCCTGCTGCTCGGGATGTTCGAGGGGAACCTGGACATCCTGGGCGACGCCGGTGCGGTCCGGACGGCGGAGCGGCTGTTGGACACCTACACCACCGAGCTGCCGCAGGCCTACCGGTTCCCGGCGCTGATGCGGGTGTTCGCGGCCTTCCTGGCCGGCCGCCTGGAGCTGATGAAGAGCCTGCTGGACGACGCGGTCCGGGGCTGCGAGCTGTACGGCGACCCGTACGACCTGGCGTTCGCCCTCCAGGTCCGGGCCAGGATGCTGAACGACTGGCCGGACGGCGAGGAGCAGGGCGTCCGGGACGGTCTGCGCGCCCTGGAGCTGTTCGAGGAGGCCGGTGACCTCTGGGGGGTGTCCCAGGCGCTGGCGGTGCGCGGTGAGTCGCTGGCCATCCGGGGTGACTCCCGGGGCGCCGCCGACGCGTACGAGCGGGCGATCCGGCTGGCCGAGGAGCTGGGCGCGCCGCACGAGGTGCCGATGCTGCGGGTGAGCCTGGGCAGCGCCCTGCTGGAGCAGGACACGGAGCGCGGGGAGCGGATCGTCCGGGAGGCGCTGGCCGCCATCGACGGCACGGGCCTCAACGAGTCCACCACCGGTGCCCTGCTGATCGGCCACCTGACGCTCAGCGGCCTCCACGCCCAGCGCGGCGACTTCCAGCAGGCCCTGGACGGGCTGGACGCGCTGGAGGGGGTCGGCATGGGCGGCTTCATGCCGGGTGTCGTGGGCGGGCTGCTGGTCAGCACCCGGGGCTGGATCACGGCTCGGGCCGGGGATCCGGACGCGGGGCTCGCCCTGCTGTGCGAGGGTCGTCGGATGCTCCTCTCGGTGACCATGGCGGCCGGTTTCGCCGAGCAGATGACGGTCATGGTGGTGCCGGCCGTGATCGGCGTGCTGCGCTCCTTCGCGGAGCGGGACGGCGACCTGGAGCGGGCCCGGCGGGCGGTGGTGCTGCTCGGCGCGCACAAGGGGCTGAACGGTCCCAAGGGCGGCTACCTGGACAAGGTGGAGCGGGAGCGGTCGTCCGCCGCCCTGCGGGGGCTGCTGGGCGACGCCGCGTACGAGGCGGCGTACGCCGTGGGCGAGGCGATGGCTCCGGAGCAGACCCAGGCGATGCTGTCCGAGCTGCTCGCCTGAGACGCCCGGAGGGCGGTCGCCCGGTGCCCGTCCCCTGGTCACCGGCCGACCGCCCGTTCGTCCCGGGCGGCGTCCTGTCCACGGTCGCCGCCCGGCCCTCGTCCCCGGCCCGCTCAGGTCCGCTTGCGGAAGCGGGCCACCGCGAGCGGGGCGAAGATCGCGGTCGAGGCGGCGGACCAGATCAGCACGATCATCACCGGGTGGGCCACCGCCCCCTCCCCGTTGAGCAGCGCACGGGAGGCGTCGGCCAGTGCGGACAGCGGGTTGACCTTGGTGAAGGCCTGGAGCCAGCCCGGCATGGTGCTGGTCGGGGCGAAGATCGAGCTGCCGAACTGCATCGGCATCAGGACCAGCATGGAGACGCCCTGGACGGCCTGGGCGCTCTTCATCGACATGCCCAGCAGCATCGAGATCCAGACGATCGACATGCCGAACACCAGCGACAGGCCGACCGCGGCCAGCAGCTCCGGAACGCCGGTCCTGAGCTCGAAGCCGAGGATGAAGGCGAAGGTCAGCAGGATCAGCGAGGAGAGCAGGGCTCGCAGCGTCTCCGCCACGATCTTGGAGAGCAGGACGGAGGCCCGGCCGATCGGCAGGGTCCGGAAGCGGTCCATCACCCCGCTCTGGAAGTCGGTGTTCAGGCCGGTGCCGACGGCCAGCGCCAGCGTCATGCCGGTCTGTCCGAGCAGTCCGGGGATCATGAACTGCTTGTACTTGTCCTGGTCGCCGCCCATCATGGCGCCGCCGAAGACGTAGACGAACAGCACGGTGAAGACGATCGGCATCAGCACGGCGTCGAACATCGACTCCGGGTCGGCCTTGATCCGCATCAGGTTGCGGCGGGTCAGTGCGCCGATGTGGCGCAGGGTGGCGGCCGGGCCGATCCGGGTCTCGTCGGCCGCCGGGTCCCGGAGCGCGGCGGGGGTGAGGGTGGCGGTGGTCATGCGACGGGCTCCTTGACGAGGGCGTCGGCGGCCGCGGCGGTCGCGTCGGCGGCGGGCTTGCCGGTGATGGCGAGGAAGACCTCGTCCAGGCTGGGGACCTTGGTGTCGATGCCGGCGATCGCGAAGCCGCGGCCGCCGAGCACCCCGATCACGGCGGTGAGCTGCTCCTCGCCGGTGAGCGGCACCGCGAGCAGGCCGTCGTCGGGGGAGAAGGTGGCGGAGGCGACGCCGTTCTCGTGCAGGCAGCGGGCCATCTCCGGCAGTTCGGCCGGGTGGGCGGGGCGGACCTGGAGGATCTGGCCGCCGACCTTGGCCTTGAGCTCGGCGACGCCGCCGGCGGCGATCACCTTGCCCCGGTCGATGACGGTCAGCTCGTCGGCGAGCTGCTCGGCCTCCTCCATGTACTGGGTGGTCAGCAGCACGGTGCTGCCCTCGGCGACCATCCGCTGCACCTCGTCCCAGACCTCGTTGCGGGTGCGCGGGTCCAGGCCGGTGGTGGGCTCGTCCAGGTAGAGCACCCGGGGGCGGCCCATCATGCTGGCGGCCAGGTCGAGGCGCCGGCGCATGCCGCCGGAGTAGGTCTTGGCGATCCGCTTGGCGGCGTCGGTGAGCGAGAAGCGCTCCAGCAGCTCGGCGGCCCGGGCCTTGGCCTCCCGGCTGGGGAGGTCGAGCAGCCGGCCGATCAGGTAGAGGTTCTCGTAGCCGGAGAGCAGCTCGTCCACGGAGGCGTACTGGCCGGTCAGGCCGATGGTGCGACGCAGTTGCTTGGGCTGGCGCAGGACGTCGTAGCCGCCGACGAACGCGCTGCCGGCGTCCGGCTTGATCAGCGTGGAGAGGACCCGCACCAGGGTGGTCTTGCCGGCGCCGTTGGGGCCGAGCAGGGCGAGGACGGTGCCTTCGCGGACGGTGAGGTCGACGCCGTCGAGGGCCTTGGTGGTGCCGAAGTGCTTGACGATGCCGTGGACCTCGACGGCGTTCCCGGCTGTTCCCCGCGTGTTCGGGGCGGTCGCGATTCCTGTCATGCCCCCAGGTTGCCCGCCCCGGCTGTCAGCCCCCTGTCGCCCGCCCGCCCCGGCTGTCAGCCCGCTGTCACGGCCCTCGGCGGCATGACAGCGCCCCTGCTCCGAGCGGCTCGGAGCAGGGGCGGGGGAGCCGTCCGTCAGTGGAAGCTGTGCTCCGCGGCCGGGAAGGCCCCGGTGCGGACCTCCTCGGCGAACTCGCGGGCGGCGTCGCCGAGGACGCCGCGCAGGTTCGCGTACTTCTTGACGAACTTGGGCACCCGGCCCGCGGTCATGCCGGCCATGTCGGTCCAGACCAGCACCTGGGCGTCGGTCTCCGGGCCGCCGCCGATGCCGACGGTGGGGATCGCCAGCTGCTCGGTGACCTGGGCGGCCAGCTCGGCCGGGACGGCCTCCAGCACCACGGAGAAGGCGCCGGACTGCTGGACGGCCTTGGCGTCGCGGAGCAGCTGGTGGGCTGCCTCGTCGCCGCGGCCCTGGACGGGGTAGCCGCCGAGGGCGTGCACCGACTGCGGGGTGAGGCCGATGTGGGCCATCACCGGGACGCCGGCCTCGACCAGCAGCTCGATGGAGCGGGCGCTGCGCTCGCCGCCCTCCAGCTTGACCGCGCCGACCCCGGCCTCCTTCATCAGCCGGGCCGCGTTGTGCATGGCCTGGGCGGGCGACTCCTGGTAGGAGCCGAACGGCAGGTCGGCGACGATCATGGCGCGCTGGGTGCCGCGGACGACGGCGGCGGAGAGCATCACCATCTGATCCATGGTCACCGGCACGGTGGTCTCGTAGCCGAGGTGGCAGTTGCCGGCCGAGTCGCCGACGAGCAGGACGGGGATCCCGGCCTCGTCGAACACGCCCGCGGTGAGGGCGTCGTAGGCGGTGAGCATCGCCCACTTCTCGCCGCGCTGCTTGGCGGTGGCGAGGTCGCGGACGGTGACGCGGCGGTTGGTGACCCCGCCGTAGAGGCCGGCGGTCGACGCCTGGTTCTGGGCAGGCGAAGGCGAAGAAGCGTTCATCGAACGGACTCCTGAAGGGTTGTCGTCTCGTGGCGCCGTACGGCGTCCCCGGATCACCTCCATGCTTGCACGCCCCGGCGTGAGCGCAAAGAGGGGTGCGGTCGGCAGGGTGCGATCCACGCCACACCGGCCCCTCGCGTCCCTCGGGCTTTGCTTCCATTTTACGAAACGGACTCGTCTCGTATCGTATTGGCCGCTACTCTGGTCCAGGGGGTTACGAGACGCAAGCGGCTCGCAAATGCCCGCCAGTGCCACGCCAACACGGACGGGAAGACCAATGACCACCGCAGCCGCGCCACCCCGCGTGCCGGAAGCCATCCACCGCCGGCGCTGGGCGATCCTGGGCACCCTGGTGCTCGCCCTGCTCGTCGTCGTGCTCGACAACTCGATCCTCAACGTCGCGATGAAGACCATCGCGACCCCCGCCCCGGTCGGACTGGGCGCCACCCAGAGCGACCTGGAATGGGCGATCAACTCGTACACCCTGGTGTTCGCCGGGCTGCTCTTCACCTCGGGCCTGCTCGGCGACCGCTTCGGCCGCAAGCGCGCCCTGCTCGGCGGCATGGTGGTCTTCGGGATCGCCTCGCTGCTGTCCTCGATGGCCGCCTCGCCCGGCGAGCTGATCGGCTACCGCGCCCTGATGGGCGTCGGCGGCGCCCTCGCGATGCCCGCCACGCTGGCGATCATCATGAACGTCTTCGAGCGCGAGGAGCAGCCCAAGGCGATCGGCATCTGGGCCGGCGCGGTCGGCCTGGCCATCGCCATCGGCCCGATCACCGGCGGCGTGCTGATCGAGCACTTCTGGTGGGGCTCGGTCTTCCTGGTCAACGTGCCGATCGTGATCGTCGCGCTGATCGCGATGGCCGTCCTGGTCCCCGAGTCCAAGGACCCGAACCCGGGCCGGATGGACCCGGTCGGCGTGCTGCTGTCGGTCATCGGCCTGGTCGCGCTGATCTACGGCATCATCAAGGGCGGCGAGCTGGCCGACTTCACCGCGTTCGCGGCCTGGGGCCCGACCCTGCTGGGCGTGCTCGCGCTGGCCGCCTTCGTCTGGTTCGAGCGCCGCACGCAGTTCCCCGCGCTGGACGTCACCTGGTTCCGCAACAAGGTGTTCAGCGCCTCGGTGGTGGTCGTCGCGGTGATCTTCTTCGCGCTGATGGGCGTCTCCTTCTTCGGCGTCTTCTACACCCAGAGCGTGCGCGGCTACAGCGCCCTCCAGGCCGGCGTGCTGATGCTCCCGCTGGCCGCCGCCCAGCTGCTGTTCGCCCCCCGGGCCCGGCTGGTGGTCGACCGCCTCGGCGTCGCCGCCACGGCCGCGGGCGGCATGGTGCTGGTCGCGCTCGGCTTCCTCGGCTACACCGTGCTGACCGCGACGACCCCGATCTGGGTGCTGGTCGTGCTCGGCCTGGTGATGGGCGCCGGGATGGCCCACGTCATGCCGCCGGTCACCGTCGCGATCATGGGCTCGCTGCCCCGCGAGAAGGCCGGCGCCGGCTCGGCCGTCAACAACACCTTCCGCCAGGTCGGCGGCTCGCTCGGGGTCGCCGTGCTCGGCGCGGTGCTCTCCACCGTCTACCGCGACGGGATGACCGGCCCGCTGCACCAGCTGCCCCAGGCCGTGCAGGAGAAGGCCGGGGCCAACCTGGACCGGGCCGCCGAGTCGCTGGAGTCCACCCGGGCCTTCGTCGAGCACGTCCCCGGCGGCCTGGCCGACGGGCTGATCGGCCCGGCGAACGACGCCTTCATCCACGCCATGCACGTGGTGGCCTCGCTCTCGGTCGGCATCTCGCTGGTCGGCGCGCTGGTCGCCTGGTTCCTCCTCCCGCGCCGCACCGCCGCCCCCGCGGGTGTCCCCGGCGGTCCGGGCGGGCAGGTTCCCGGGCAGCAGGACCAGCCCCGGGCGGCCGCGGCCGCCTGACCTGCGGACGGCTGAGCGACAATGGCCCTGCCGGTCGGTGCCCCCGACCGGCAGGGCCCAGGTCCTGGACGGGGTCGCCCGGCCCGGACCGACGGACCCACCGCGGCGCCCGCGCGCCCGGGACCAGCGAGCGAGAGGCAGCGGGGATGAGGACGGACACGCCGAGCGCCGACACCGGGCAGGCCTGCGCGGCGGTACGCCGCGGCCGGCCCCGCAGCGAGGCCGCCGAGCAGGCCATCTTCACCGCCGTCGAGGACCTGATGGCCGACGGCAAGGCGCTGTCCGAACTCACCATCGAGGGCATCGCCACCGCCGCCGGCGTCGGCAAGGCGACCATCTACCGGCGCTGGCCCAACAAGGAGGCCCTGCTGGTCGACCTGGTCAGCCGGCTGGAGGAGCCGATCCCGGCCCCCACCGGCGCCGGCGCCCGCGAGGACCTGATCGCGATGGTCGACTACATCCGCCGGCGGGGCCTGGCCAAGCGCACCCGCTGGGTGCTCAAGGCGACGCTCGGCCAGATGCAGGCCCTGCCGGAGCTGCACAACGCCTACCGGGAGCGGGTGATCAAGCCGCGCCGCGAGGTCGGGATCCTCGCGATCCGGCGGGCCGTCGCCGAGGGCCTGATCCGCGACGACCTCGACGTGGAGCTGCTCGGCGACCTGCTGATGGGGCCGATCCTCTACCGCAGCGTCCTCTCGGACGACACCGACCTGGAGGACCCGGACCTGTCCCGCCAGCTGGTCGACTCCGTGCTCGACGGCATCGCGCGGCGCTGAGGTTCACTCCTTCGTGTCCGACGTGGCCTGGCTCACCAAAGCGGGCCACGCCGGAACCCGCTCCCGGGGCCGCACGTCTGTCCCGGCATAGGCTGAGCCGGGTCACCGATCAAACCGGCACCAGTCCGGCACCGCGCCCGTACCCCCACGGACCGGACGACGGACCGGCGACGGCACGAGCGACGGGAGCCACGGCATGGCGCAGGCGGACAGCACCGAACGGACCACGTCCCGTGGCGGTGCGGGCGCGGACGCCGGCCGCAGCGGCGGCTTCCTCGGCCTGCGGCACTGGGGCCGGGACGCCCGCGGCAGCGGCACCTGGCGGCGCGGACTGCTGATCGCCCTGCTGGCCCTGCTCACCGCCGTGCTGCTGGGCTTCCACGCCCGGGTGCCGAACAGCGTCGGCAACCTCGGCAGCCTGCTGGAGACCTTCCTGCCCTGGGTGGGGCTGGCGGTCCCGGTGCTGCTGGTGCCCGCGCTGCTGCGCCGCTCCGCCACCGCCCTGATCGCCCTGCTGGTGCCCGCCGTGCTGTGGGTCAACCTGTTCGGCGGGCTGCTGTCCGACAAGAGCGGCGGCAAGGGCGACTGGACGGTGGTCAGCCACAACGTCGCCGCGGGCAACACCGACGTGCCGGGCACCATCCGCGGCCTGGTGGCCTCGAACGCCCAGATCGTCGCCCTCCAGGAGCTGGCCGGCAGCCAGCTGCGGGAGTACGAGACCGGGCTCGCCGCGGCGTACCCGTACCACTCCGTGGAGGGGACGGTCGGGCTCTGGTCGAAGTACCCGATCGACGGGGTCACCCCGGTGGACCTGAGGATGGGCTGGACCAGGGCGTTCCGGGCCCAGGTCACCACCCCGCAGGGCCCGCTCGCGGTGTACGTCGCCCACCTGCCGTCCGTCCGGCTCAAGGCCGAGGGCGGGTTCACCGTCCACCAGCGGGACATCAGCGCCCAGGCGCTCGGCGACGCCGTGCAGGCCGAGCCGGTGAAGAAGGTCCTGCTGCTCGGCGACCTCAACGGCACCATGAACGACCGCAGCCTGGCGCCGGTCACCTCGCAGATGCGCTCGGCCCAGGGCGCGGCCGGGGACGGCTTCGGGTTCAGCTGGCCCGCGGCGTTCCCGATGGCGCGGATCGACCAGATCATGAGCAAGGGCGGGCTCCGGCCGGTGGACTCCCGCACCCTGCCCCGGGACGGCAGCGACCACCTCGCGGTGGCCGCCGCCTTCACCTACAACTAGGGCGTGTCAGACACGCCCTAGCCGCCCGGTCAGCCGCGCCGCCAGCGGTTGGTGATCGGCAGCCGGCGGTCGCGGCCGAAGTTCTTCACCGAGGTCTTCGGGCCCGGCGGGTACTGGCGCCGCTTGTACTCGGCGGTGTCGACCAGCCGGACCACCCGGTCCACCACGGCCGGGTCGAAGCCCGCCGCGACGATCGCGTCCCGGCCCTCGTCGCCCTCGATGTAGCGCTCCAGCACGCTGTCCAGCAGGTCGTAGTCGGGCAGCGAGTCGGCGTCCACCTGGTCCGGCCGCAGTTCGGCGGACGGCGGCTTGCTGATGGTGTTCTCCGGGATCGGCGGCACCTCGCCGCGCCGCTCGGCCTCCTCGTTGCGCCAGCGGGCGAGGCGGAAGACCAGTGACTTGTAGACGTCCTTGATCGGGCCGTAGGCGCCGACCGAGTCGCCGTACAGGGTGGAGTAGCCGACCGCCAGCTCGCTCTTGTTGCCGGGCGCGAGCACGATGTGCCCCTCCTGGTTGGAGATCGCCATCAGCAGGGTGCCGCGCAGCCGGGACTGGAGGTTCTCCTCGGCCAGGCCGGTCAGCTCGGTGGCGCCCAGGTAGGCGTCGAACATCGGGGCGATGGAGACGGTCCGGAAGTGCAGCCCGGTGCGGCGGGCCAGTTCGGCCGCGTCGTCCCGGGAGTGCTGGGAGGAGTAGCGGCTGGGCATCGAGACGCAGTGCACGTGGTCGGCGCCGAGCGCGTCCACCGCGATCGCGGCCACCAGGGCCGAGTCGATGCCGCCGGAGAGGCCGATCAGTACCGAGCGGAAGCCGTTCTTGACCACGTACGCCCGGGTGCCGGAGACCAGCGCGGCCCAGATCTCGGCCTCGTCGGACAGCCGGGGCGCGATGTCGGCGGCGGGCCGGCCGGCGGGCACCGGGGCCGGCTCGTCGCTCAGTTCGGTGCGGACCAGGTGCAGCCCGTCGCTGAGCAGCAGGCCGTCGGTGTGGTCGCTGCCGGCGGCCGGCAGGTCGAGGTCCAGCAGCACCAGGTGTTCCTCGAACTGCGGTGCGCGGGCCAGGACTTCGCCGTCCGCGCCGACCACGATCGAGTCGCCGTCGAAGACCAGCTCGTCCTGGCCGCCGACCATGTTGACGTACGCCAGGGTGCAGCCCGCCTCGGCGGCGCGGCGCTGCACCAGCTCCAGCCGCTGGTCGTCCTTGTTCCGTTCGTACGGCGAGCCGTTGACGACCAGCAGCAGGCCGGCCCCGGCCTCGCGGGCGGCGGTGACCCGGCCGCCGTCCTGCCAGATGTCCTCGCAGATCGCCAGGGCGACGTCCACCCCGTGCAGCCGCAGCACCGGCAGCTGGTCGCCGGGGACGAACCAGCGGTACTCGTCGAACACGCCGTAGTTGGGCAGGTGGTGCTTGGCGAAGCGGGTGAGCACCTCGCCCCGGTGCAGCACCGCGGCGCAGTTCTGCGGCGACCCGGCGGGGCGGTTGAAGCGCGGCGAGGGGTGGTCGGAGCGCCCGAGGTAGCCGACCACCACCGGCACCTCGCCCAGCCCGTCGTCGGCCAGCCGGCCGGCCAGCTCCACCAGGGCGCCGCGCGAGGCCTCGACGAAGGAGCCGCGCAGTGCGAGGTCCTCGACCGGGTAGCCGGTCAGGGCCATCTCGGGGAACGCGACCAGCTGGGCACCGGCCTCCACGGCCTGCTTGGTCCAGCGCACCACCTCTTCGCTGTTGCGGGCGAGGTCACCGACCCAGGGGTCGATCTGGCTCAGGGCGAGACGGAGATTGGGCATGGTCCGAAGTCTAATCGTCTAACTGACGCAATGTCCCGTGGGGACGACTCCTCGGGGGTCGGCCCTGCCGTGTCGCGCGGGGATCGGCCATGATGGGGGCAACCGCTCGACGAGGTCTTCCGGGTGCCTCCCGGGCGTAACACGAGCGTAAAGAGCAGAGGTGAGACTGTCCCCATGGGCAAGCAGCAGCAGTTCGTGCTTCGGACGCTCGAGGAGCGTGACATCCGGTTCGTCCGGCTGTGGTTCACCGATGTTCTCGGGTTCCTCAAGTCGGTGGCGGTGGCGCCGGCCGAGTTGGAGCAGGCCTTCGAGGAGGGCATCGGTTTCGACGGCTCGGCGATCGAGGGATTCGCCCGGGTGTACGAATCCGACATGATCGCCAAGCCGGATCCGACCACCTTCCAGATCCTGCCGTGGCGCTCGGAGACCCCGGGCACCGCGCGGATGTTCTGCGACATCCTGATGCCGGACGGCTCGCCCTCCTACGCCGACCCCAGGTTCGTGCTCAAGCGCACCCTGGAGAAGGCCTCCGACCAGGGCTTCACCTTCTACACCCACCCCGAGATCGAGTTCTTCCTGTTGAAGAACCTGCCCGGTGACGGCACCGCGCCGATCCCGGCCGACCAGTCCGGCTACTTCGACCACACCCCGCGCGGGGTGGGCCACGACTTCCGCCGACAGGCCATCACCATGCTGGAGTCGATGGGCATCTCGGTGGAGTTCTCGCACCACGAGGGCGCCCCCGGCCAGCAGGAGATCGACCTGCGCTACGCCGACGCGCTGTCCACCGCCGACAACATCATGACCTTCCGCCTGGTCATGAAGGAGGTCGCGCTGGAGCAGGGCGTGCACGCGAGCTTCATGCCCAAGCCGTTCTCCGAGCACCCCGGCAGCGGCATGCACACCCACCTCTCGCTCTTCGAGGGCGACCGCAACGCCTTCCACGAGTCCGGCGCCGAGTACCAGCTCTCCAAGGTCGGCCGCTCGTTCATCGCCGGCCTGCTGCGGCACGCCGCCGAGACGGCCGCCGTCACCAACCAGTGGGTGAACTCCTACAAGCGGATCTGGGGCGGCTCCCAGCGCACCGCCGGCGCCGGCGGCGAGGCCCCCTCGTACATCTGCTGGGGCCACAACAACCGCTCGGCGCTGATCCGGGTGCCGATGTACAAGCCGGGCAAGCAGGGCTCCACCCGGATCGAGGTCCGCTCCCTGGACACCGGCTGCAACCCGTACCTCGCCTACGCCGTGACCCTCGCGGCCGGCCTCAAGGGCATCGAGGAGGGTTACGAGCTCCCGCCCGGCGCCGACGACGACGTGTGGGCGCTGACCGACTCCGAGCGCCGCGCCCTCGGCATCCAGCCGATGCCGCAGAACCTCGGCGAGGCCATCGACCTGATGCAGCGCAGCGAGCTGGTCGCCGAGACCCTGGGCGAGCACGTCTTCGACTTCTTCCTGCGCAACAAGCGCCAGGAGTGGGAGGAGTACCGCTCCGAGGTGACCCCGTTCGAGCTGCGGAAGAACCTCCAGGTGCTCTGAGCAGGCGCTCCGAGCACCTGCGGTGAGCTGCGGCTCCGACCTCTTCCGGCCCCGCCGTCGCCCGCCCGGGCCGTGGCGGGGCCGTCGTCACGGGGGCGGTCCGCCCGGTGGTCACGCCCGGCGCGGGGCCGCCGGTGAGCGTAACCTGCCTGCGGGGGCGGGCCCCCTTGGCGGACGGGATGGAGGGGCCGATGGCGGTGGAGGAACAGCGGGCCGGGAGCCGGGTCAGCCGGCCCGAGATCAGGCTGGTCCGGCGCGGGTTCACCGATCCCGCGAAGGCGGTGCGGCTGCTGGACGGCCCCGGGCTGGAGGGCCTGGCCGACGACCCGGTGGTGCTGGACGCGCTCGGCGCCACCGCCGACCCCGACCTCGCGCTGCTGGGCCTGGCCCGGCTGGTGGAGGCCGCCGACGAGGCCGAGCGGCACACCCTGCGGGACACCCTCACCACCTCCAAGCCGCTGCGCGACCGGCTGCTCGGCGTGCTCGGCGTCTCCACCGCGCTCGCCGACCACCTGGCCCGGCACCCGCACGACTGGCACGCGCTGGTCACCTTCGAACTGCGCGACATGCACCCCGGTCCGGCGGACTTCCGCCGCGCCCTCGCCGAGGGCGTCGGGGGCGCGGGCCGCAGCCCCGAGAACGCCCTGCGGATCGCCTACCGGCGCTGCCTGCTGGCCATCGCCGCCCGCGACCTCACCGGCACCACCGACCTCGCCCAGACCGCCGCCGAACTCGCCGACCTGGCCGGCGCCACCCTCCAGACCGCCCTGGACCTCGCCGCCGAGCAGGACCCGGAGGCCGCCGCGGCCTGCCGGCTCGCGGTGATCGGGATGGGCAAGTGCGGCGGCCGCGAACTCAACTACGTCTCCGACGTGGACGTCATCTTCGTCGCCGAGCCGCGCGAGGGCGTGGACGAGCACGCGGCCGTCAAGGCCGCCACCCGGCTGGCCGCCGCGCTCACCCGGCTCTGCTCGGACACCACCGGCGAGGGCACCATCTGGCCGGTGGACGCCAACCTGCGCCCGGAGGGCCGCAACGGCCCGCTGGTGCGCACCCTGGCCAGCCACCTCGCCTACTACCAGCGGTGGGCCAAGACCTGGGAGTTCCAGGCCCTGCTCAAGGCCCGCCCGGTCGCCGGGGACGCCGAGCTCGGCGCCGCGTACGTCGAGGCGCTCGCCCCGATGGTCTGGCAGGCCGCCGCCCGGGAGAACTTCGTCACCGACGTCCAGCAGATGCGCCGCCGGGTGATCGACTCCATCCCGGCCCCCGAGGTCGACCGCCAGCTCAAGCTCGGCCCGGGCGGGCTGCGCGACGTCGAGTTCTCCGTCCAGCTGCTCCAGCTGGTGCACGGCCGCACCGACCCGGCGCTGCGCAGCGGCAACACCCTGGAGGCGCTGGCCGCGCTCTCCCGCGGCGGGTACGTCGGCCGGGCGGACGCCGCCTCGCTGGACACCGCGTACCGCTTCCTGCGCTCGCTGGAGCACCGCATCCAGTTGCACCGGCTGCGCCGCACCCACCTGATGCCCACCGCCGAGGCGGACCAGCGCCGGCTCGCCCGCTCGCTCGCCGCGCTGATCAACGACGACACCCGCTCCGACCCGGTGGCCGCGCTGCAGCGCGAGTGGAAGCGGCACGCGGTGGAGGTGCGGCGGCTGCACGAGAAGCTGTTCTACCGGCCGCTGCTCGACGCCGTCGCCGAACTGCCGCCCGGCGCGGCCGGGTTGACCCCGGAGGCGGCCCGGGCCCGGCTGGAGGCGCTCGGCTACACCGACCCGGCCGCCGCGCTGCGGCACATCAGCGCGCTCGCCTCCGGGGTCAGCCGCAAGGCCGCGATCCAGCGCACCCTGCTGCCGGTGCTGCTCGGCTGGTTCGCCGAGTCGGCCGACCCGGACGCCGGACTGCTCAACTTCCGCCAGGTCTCCGACGCGCTCGGCCGCACCCCCTGGTACCTGCGGCTGCTGCGGGACGAGAGCGCCGCCGCCGAGCAGCTCGCCCGGGTGCTGTCGGCCGGCCGGCTCGCCCCCGACCTGCTGCTGCGCGCCCCCGAGGCGGTGGCCATGCTGGGCGACCCGCAGGGCCCGGTGCCGCGCGGCCGGGCGGCGCTCCAGTCGGAGATACTGGCCGCCGTCGGCCGGGCCGGGTCCGCCGCCGCCGCTGTTGCCGCCGCCCGCTCGGTGCGCCGCCGGGAGCTGTTCCGGACGGCCGCCGCGGACGTGCTGGGCCGGCTCGGCGACGACCCGGCCGAGGCGCTGGACGTCGCGGGGGAGGCGCTGACCGCGCTCAACGCCGCCACCCTCCAGGGCGCGCTGCGCGCCTGCGTGGCCGGCTGGGAGGCCGAGCACGGGGACCTGCCGACCCGGATCGCGGTGATCGCGATGGGCCGCTTCGGCGGGCACGAGCTGGGCTACGGCTCGGACGCGGACGTGCTCTTCGTCCACGAGCCGCTGCTCGGCTCGCTGGAGCAGGACGCGGCCCGGGCGGCCCAGGCGGTCTGCAACGAGCTGCGCACCCTGCTGGCCGCGCCGTCCACCGAGCCGCCGCTGCTGGTCGACGCCGACCTGCGGCCGGAGGGGCGCAGCGGCCCGCTGGTGCGCACCCTGGCCTCGTACGCGGCGTACTACCGGCGCTGGTCGCACGCCTGGGAGAGCCAGGCGCTGCTGCGGGCCGAGCCGGTGGCCGGGGACGAGGAGCTGGGCGCGCGGTTCCGGCAGCTGATCGACCCGCTGCGCTACCCGGGGACCGGGGTGCCGGAGCGGGACCTGGTGGAGATCCGCCGGATCAAGGCGCGGATCGAGGCCGAGCGGCTGCCGCGCGGTGCCGACCCGACCACCCACACCAAGATCGGCCGGGGCGGGCTGGCGGACGTGGAGTGGACGGTGCAGCTGCTCCAGCTCCAGCACGGGCACGAGGTGCCGGGCCTGCGGACCACCCGGACCAGGGCCGCCCTGGCGGCGGCGGTCGGGGCCGGGCTGGTGGAGCCGGCCGACGCGGAGGTGCTGGAGGCGGCGTGGGTGCTGGCCTCCCGGGTGCGCTCCGCGGTGATGCTGGTGCGCGGGCGGCCGGGGGACAGCTTCCCCGGGGAGGCCCGGGAGCTGGCCGGGGTGGCCCGCTACCTCGGGTACGGCGCCGGGCACAGCGGGGAGCTGGTGGACGACTACCGGCGCACCACCCGGCGGGCCCGGGCGGTGGTGGACCGGCTGTTCTACGGGTCGGCCTGAGTCCGACCGGAGCGCGGGAGCCGACCGGAGCGCGCGAGGCCGGTCGGGAGGGGTCGGCGGGTACGCGAAAGGGGCCCCTGGATCAGGGGCCCCTCCTGGTGGCTCGTCCCTCGTCCCTCGGCCGCCGGACAGGCCCTAGCGCCGTGCGCCGACCGCCGGCTCGCTCCACTGCTCCGGCACGGTGACCGGCTCCTCGGCCTGCTCCCGGGCGGGCACCCGCGGCAGCTTGTACACCCACTCGTGGTACAGCCAGCGGGCGGCCAGGAAGCCGACCGTCAGGCAGATCTCGCCGCCGACGGCGTCCATCCAGAAGTGGTTGGCGGTCGAGATGATGACCACCAGGGTGGCCGCCGGGTACATCAGTCCGAGCACCCGGACCCAGGTCCGGCGGACCAGGAAGAAGATCGTCAGACCGCACCACATCGACCAGCCGATGTGCATCGAGGGCATCGCCGCGTACAGGTTGGAGACGTGCGCGGCGGGCCCGGAGGCGAACGAGCCCCAGGTGTGGTGGGCCTGCACGGTGTCGATGAAGCCGCCGTCGGTCATCA
The DNA here is from genome assembly GCF_042786665.1 of Kitasatospora sp. NPDC059146. Lineage (NCBI taxonomy): Bacteria > Bacillati > Actinomycetota > Actinomycetes > Kitasatosporales > Streptomycetaceae > Kitasatospora > Kitasatospora sp. NPDC059146. The sequence continues at coordinate 24,934 of NZ_JBHZCY010000100.1, forward strand.
GCCGCGGCGGGGCCAGCGGGAAGAAGTAGAAGCCGACCAGGGCGATCCCGGTGGTGACGAACAGCACCGTGCGGGCGGCGACGTAGCGGCCGGGGTGGCTGCGGTAGAGCCAGACCAGCACACCGATGGTGATGATGAAGTGCAGGGTCGCGTAGTAGTAGTTCATCCCGGTGATGAGCCACCCGACGCTGTCCACGGCGTGGTTGATCGAGCGCTCGACCGCGATGCCGAGGTCCTTCTCCAGGTCCCAGATCCAGCGTGCGTGCTTCTGGGCTATCGCTTCCTGCTCCGGGACGGCGTTGCGCACGAGGGAGTAGAGCCAGTAGCTGATCCCGATCAGGGCGAGCTCGAACCAGATCCGCGGCCGGGCGGGTGAGCGCCGCTGGTCCCGGATGCGGCCGCGCAGGGCGGCGGTGCGGGACTGGGCGGCACGGGTGGCTCCTTCGGGCAGCCGGGCCGGGGTGGCCTCGGTCGCCTCGGAGCCGCCACCGCGGGCCGCGTCGGCGCGCCGGGCGTCGCCTCGCTGGATCTCGGTCGGTTCCCCCATGGACGAGAAGTCTGCCAGACCACTCGTAGCCGTCTGCTCATCCTCTGGAAGTGGATTCTTCACCGGCTGTCCCCCTCCAGGGGTAGGGGGCGGATCCCACCGGGGTAGGGGGTGCGGTCGGGTCTGGTGCTTACCGGTGGGACGGACATACGTCCCATTGTCACGCGCTCGGCCGTTCGAGCGTAACCGGGGTGGCCGGGCGGGCCGGTGGCCTGGAATTTCCCGGGACGAAACGCTTTCTGCATCTTGCTGAAACGGATTGCAGGCCGCTAGCTTCCTGGGAAATCGATCGCCCCTTCCCCTAAGGGAGCCCCTCAGTGGCCGATACGCCGCTCCGCCCCCGACGGAGCAGTCCTCCCCGCGGACCCGCCCGCAGACCCGGCCGCACGGCCGTCCTGCTGGCCGCCGCGCTGACCGCCGCCACCCTCGGCGGCGCCCCCGCGGCCCTCGCCGCGGCTCCGCCGCCCCCGCCCTCGGACGCCGCCCTGGCGGCCACCGCCGGACGGCACGACCTCACCCGCGAGCAGTTCTACTTCGTCCTGCCCGACCGCTTCGCCAACGGCGACACCGCCAACGACACCGGGGGCATCACCGGCGGACGGCTGGACAACGGCCTCGACCCGACCGACAAGGGCTTCTACCACGGCGGCGACCTGGCCGGCCTGATCCAGAAGCTCGACTACGTCCAGAACCTCGGCACCACCGCGATCTGGCTGGCCCCGATCTTCAAGAACAAGCCGGTGCAGGGCAGCGGGGCCGACGCCTCGGCCGGCTACCACGGCTACTGGATCACCGACTTCACCCAGGTCGACCCGCACTTCGGCACCAACGACCAGCTCAAGGAACTGATAGCCAAGGCGCACGCGCGCGGCATCAAGGTCTTCTTCGACGTCATCACCAACCACACCGCCGACGTCATCGACGACGCGGAGCAGCAGCACTCCTACCGCTCCACCGGCGCCTACCCGACCCTCGACGCGGACGGCAACCCGGTCGACGAGACCGCGATCGCCGCCGCGGGCGCCCCCTGGCCGAAGATCACCAAGGACTCCTTCCCCTACACCCCGGTCTTCCGCAAGCCCGCGGACGCCACCGCCAAGACCCCGTCCTGGCTCAACGACCCGGCGCTCTACCACAACCGGGGCGACTCGACCTTCGTCGGAGAGTCCGCCACCGAGGGCGACTTCAACGGCCTGGACGACCTGGACACCCAGAACCCCCGGGTGGTCAAGGGCTTCGAGCAGGTCTACCAGCAGTGGGTCAAGGACGCCGGGGTGGACGGCTTCCGGATCGACACCGTCAAGCACGTCGACATGGCCTTCTGGCAGCAATGGGCGCCCGCGCTCAAGGACTTCGCCACCAAGCAGGGCAACCGGAAGTTCTTCATGTTCGGCGAGGTCTACTCCGGCGACCCGGCCGTCACCTCGCCCTACGTCACCAAGGGCAAGCTCCAGGCCACCCTGGACTTCCCGTTCCAGGGCGCGGCCCGCTCGTACGTCTCCCAGGGCGGCTCGGCGCGCAACCTCGCCGACGTCTACGGCCAGGACTACCGCTACACCGGCGCCGACACCGACGCCTACGAGCTGCCGACCTTCCTCGGCAACCACGACATGGGCCGCTTCGGCTCCTTCCTGCTCGCCGACAACCCGGGCGCCGACGACGCCACCCTGCTCAAGAAGGACCGGCTCGGCAACGAGCTGCAGTTCCTCACCCGCGGCCAGCCCGTCGTCTACTACGGCGACGAGCAGGGCTTCACCGGCGCGGGCGGCGACAAGGACGCCCGGCAGGACATGTTCGCCTCGAAGACGCCCTCCTACAACGCCGACCGGGTGCTCGGCGGCCCCTCGGGGGCGGCCGACCGGTACGGGCAGGGCGGCGAGCTCTACCAGGGCATCGCCGGCCTGGCGAAGCTGCGCCGCGACAACCCGGCGCTCGCCGACGGGGCGCAGATCCAGCGCTACGCCGCCGACGGCCCGGGCGTGTACGCCTTCTCCCGGATCGACGCCGGGCAGCAGGTCGAGTACCTGGTGGCGGTCAACAACGCCACCGAGGCGAAGACCGTCACGCTGGACACCTTCTCCGCGGGGATGGGCTTCGACCCGGTCTACCCCGCGGCCGGACCGCGGCTCACCAGCGGCGCCGACCGCAAGGTGACCGTCACCGTTCCGGCGCTGTCCTCCGTCGTCCTCAAGGCCGGCGCCCGGCTCGCGCCGGTCGCCGCCGCGCCGCAGCTGTCGGTGCAACCGCCGGCGGACGGTTCGACCGGGCTCGTGACGATCGGGGCGAAGGCGGACGGCGGCGGCTTCAACCGCGTGACGTTCGCCGCGCAGACCGGCAACGGGCCGTGGCGGACGCTCGGCACCGCCGACACCGGGACGTCCGGCTCCGACGGCCGACGACTCTTCGCGGTGACCCAGGACCTGAGCGCCGCCGCCCCCGGCACGGTGGTGCGCTACAAGGCCGTCCTCCAGGACTCCAGCGGCCACCTGCGCTCCACCACCGCGAGCTTCACCACCGGCACCCCCGCTCCCCAGCCGGTGCCCACCGCCGGCGCCCGCCCGTACGCCGTCGTCCACTACAACCGGCCGGACGGCGACTACGACGGCTGGAACCTGTACGCCTGGGGCGACCTCGCCGACGGCGAGGGCACCACCTGGCCGGCCGGGCACCCCTTCACCGGGCGGGACGCGTACGGCGCCTTCGCCTACGTGCGGCTCAAGCCCGGCGCCTCGGACCTCGGCTTCGTCGTGGAGAAGAACGGCGTCAAGGACGTCGACGCCGACCGCCACCTCGACCTGGGCAGCGGCGGCGAGGTGTGGTTGAAGCAGGGCGACCCGACCGTCCGCACCACGAACCCCGGCCCGGCGAACACCCAGCCCGCGAACACCGCCGTCATCCACTACAACCGGGCCGACGGCACCTACGACGGCTGGGGCCTGCACGACTGGACCGGCGCCGCCGCCCCCACCGACTGGGGCAAGCCGCTGCTGCCGGTGCGCCGCGACGCCTTCGGCGCCGTCTTCGAGGCGCCGCTCGCCCCCGGGGCGACCAGCCTCAGCTACATCCTGCACAACGGCAACGACAAGGACCTGCCCGCCGACCAGTCGCTGGACTTCGCCGTCAACGGCAAGGAGGTGTGGATCCTCGGCGGCCGCGAGGGCTACCTGCTGCCGCAGAACCCGGCCGCCGCCTCGCAGTTGGATTTCGGCAGCGCCAAGGCCCAGTGGATCGACGCGCGGACCGTCGTCGTCCCGGCGAACTACGGCGCCACCGACCAGGCCCTGGCCGGCGGCACCAGCGCCCAGCTGGTCTACGACCCCGAGGGCGGCATCCGCGCCGACAAGGGCGTGCTGACCAAGCCCGGGAAGTGGATCCGCCTCACCCCCGTCGCGGGCGGGCTGACCGACGCCCAGAAGGCCGCGTACCCGCACCTGGCGGGCTACCGGGCCTTCACCGTGGACAAGCGGGACACCGCCCGCGTCCCGGCGGCGCTGCGCAGCCAGCTGCTGTTCACCGAACACCTGCCCAGCGGCGCCGTGCTGGCCGGCACCGGGGTGCAGACCCCCGGCGTACTGGACGACCTGTACGCCCGCCGCACCGGCAAGGTGGACTTCGGCCCGGCCCACTACGACGGCAAGGCCGCCCTCTCGCTCTGGGCGCCGACCGCCCAGCAGGTGTCCGTCCGGGTCTTCGACAGCGCCACCGGGGGCACCCCGAGGACGCTGCCGATGACGCTGGACGACGAGACCGGGGTGTGGGAAGTCGTCCGGGACCGCGAGGAGTTGGACGGCAAGTACTACCTGTACCAGGTGAAGGTCTGGGCGCCCTCGGTGCAGCAGGTGGTGGTCAACACCGTCACCGACCCGTACTCGGTGGCACTCTCCACCGACTCCCGGCGCAGCCTGGTCGCCGACCTGGACGCCAAGGAGCTCAAGCCGGCCGGCTGGGACGACCAGACCCGCCCGAAGGCCGTCCCGCCGGCGCAGCAGCAGATCCAGGAACTCCACGTCCGGGACTTCTCGGTGGAGGACACCACCGTCCCGGCCGCCGAGCGCGGCACCTACCTGGCCTTCACCGAGTCGAACTCGGCCGGGATGCAGCACCTGCGGGACCTCGCCAAGGCCGGGGTGACGACGGTGCACCTGCTGCCGACCTTCGACATCGCCACCATCCGGGAGAACCGGGCGGACCAGAAGCTCCCCGCCTGCGACCTCAAGTCCCTCCCCCCGGACGGCCCGAAGCAGCAGGAGTGCGTGGCGGCCGTGGCCGCCGACGACGCCTACAACTGGGGCTACGACCCGCTGCACTACAACGTGCCGGAGGGGTCCTACGCGACGGACCCGAACGGGACGGCCCGGACCGTGCAGTTCCGGCAGATGGTCCAGGCGCTGCACGCGGCGGGACTGCGGGTGGTGCTGGACGTGGTCTACAACCACACCGCCGCCGCCGGCCAGGCCGACCACTCGGTGCTCGACAAGGTAGTGCCCGGCTACTACCAGCGGCTGGACGCCGACGGCAAGGTGACGACGGACAGCTGCTGCGCCGACACCGCGCCCGAACACGCCATGATGAACCGGCTGGTGGTCGACTCGGTGACGCTGTGGGCCCGGGAGTACCAGGTCGACGGTTTCCGCTTCGACCTGATGGGCCTGGACCCGAAGTCCACCATGCTGGACGTCCAGGCGGCGCTGGGCAGGATGACGCCCGAGTCGGACGGCGTGGACGGCAGGAACGTCTTCCTCTACGGCGAGGGCTGGAACTTCGGCACCGTCGCGAACGACGCCCGGTTCCCGCAGGCCACCCAGGCCAACATGGCCGGCACCGGCATCGCCACCTTCGACGACCGGCTCCGCGACGCCGCCCGCGGCGGCAACTTCATGCTCGGCTCCGCGCCGCAGCAGGGCTTCGCCTCGGGCCTGTACACCGACCCCAACGGCTCGCCCGCGAACGGCAGCCCGCAGGAGCAGAAGGCCCGACTGCTGCACCAGATGGACCAGTTGAAGGTCGGCCTCACCGGCAACCTGGCCGGCTACTCCTTCACCGACAGCTCGGGGAAGACCGTCACCGGGGCCCAGGTCGACTACAACGGCGCCCCGACCGGGTACGCGGCGAAGCCGGGCGAGGCAGTGGAGTACGTGGACGCCCACGACAACACCGACCTGTTCGACGCGCTCGCGTACAAACTGCCGACCACCACCGCGCCCGCCGACCGGGCCCGGATGCAGGCGCTCGGGCTGTCGCTGACCGCGCTCACCCAGGGCGCGGGCTTCGCCCAGGCGGGCAGCGACCTGCTGCGCTCCAAGTCGCTGGACTCCAACTCCTACGACTCCGGGGACTGGTTCAACGCGATCCACTGGCCCGATCCATTGACGGGGGCCTCGCAGGGCAACGGCTGGGGTCGCGGCCTGCCGCCGGCCAAGGACAACCAGGAGCTCTGGCCGACCGCGAAGTCCCTGCTGGCGAACCCGCGGCTGACCGTGGGGGCGGCCGACATCCGGGCGACCACCGCGCAGTTCCAGGAGTTCCTGCGGATCAAGCAGTCCTCACCGCTGTTCTCGCTGCCGACCCTGGCCGACGTCCAGCAGCGGCTGTCGTACCCGCTCTCCGGCACGCCCGGTGAGACGCCCGGGGTGATCACCCTGCACCTGGACGGCACCGGGCTGGCGGGGGCGGCGAAGGGCATCACCGTCGTCGTCAACGCCACGCCCGCCACGCAGGCGCAGACCGTGGCCGCCGCGAAGGGGACGAGCCAGGCGCTGCACCCCGTCCAGGCGGGCGGGGTGGACCGGGTGGTGCAGCAGTCCGGCTTCGACGCGGCCACCGGCACGTTCACCGTGCCGGGTCGCACCGTGGCGGTGTTCGTGCAGGGCTGATCCCGCCGGCCCCGGCTCCCGGGCCCCGCACCGCCGTCCGGGCGGAGCGGGGCCCGGTTCCGTTCCGGCCGGGGAATGGCCGGAAACCGGCGGTGGCACGGCCGGAAGTGTGACGTGCCGCCCCGGTGCGGCGCTGCCGGGCCCCGGTCGGGGCGGGCGCCGGCCCTGACCGCTGGTCAGTCACCTCCGGTGGTGATCGAACTTTGCCAAGGGCATGAAAACCGTGTTCAAGACTTCGTCATGCCGTAACACAACTGACTAAGCGTCGTGCATACGGTTTCGGTAATTAATCGGCCAATCGGTGGCATGCATCTGTCATTAACGGCGCGTTTGCTGCCACGATTCCTCCGGCTGCAGACGAGGGGGCCCCACCCCCCGGTGCAGCTGTCCGAGTTCAGGTGCAGCGCCTCCCGACCTTGCAACGAACCTGCACGACTTGCGAGCACCGCACCGCACTGCAACGCCGACGCACACGCAACGCCATGCACAGCACGGCAACCGCACCCCCGTTGCACCCGGCGGGGGCCCCCACTGCGCCGCAACCGCGGCCCAGGTTCTCTCCACCGTGCACGCCGGGTCGATCCACCCGGTCCGCCGGTCGGAAAAGGAGTCCGCATGTCACGTCACGCCCACGTCCGGAAGGCAGCGGTTGTCATGGCCGCCACCACCGCGCTGCTGGTCACCGGCATACCGGTGATCGCGCAGGCGGCCCCGGACGCGCCGACCGCCGTCGCCAACCAGCAGGCCAGCCGGGCCACGCTGATCGCCTCGGCGAACCAGCAGACCGCCTCCCTGGCCCAGGCGCTCGGCCTGGACGGCAAGGAGCAGCTGGTCACCAAGGACGTCGTCCAGGACGCCAACGGCGCTCGCCACCTGCGCTACGAGCGCACCTACGCCGGGCTCCCCGTCCTCGGCGGCGACCTGATCGTCCACCAGGACGCCACCGGCGCCACCAAGAGCGTGACCAAGGCCAGCGAGGCCAACCTCGCCGGCGTCGGCACCACCCCCGCGCTGGCCGCGCCGAAAGCCCAGGAGGCCGCGCTCGCCGCCGAGCAGGGCACCGTCGAGGGCGCGCCCCGGCTGGTCGTCTGGGCCGCCGACGGCACCCCGAAGCTCGCCTACGAGACCGTGGTCAACGGCCGCGAGTCGGACGGCACCCCGAGCAAGCTGCACGTCGTCACCGACGCCAAGACCGGTGCCGTGCTCAGCAAGGCCGACGGCATCAAGCGCGGCTCCGGCACCGGCGTCTTCGTCGGCACCGTCCCGCTGACCACCACCCAGAGCGGCTCCACCTACTCGCTCAAGGACGCCACCCGCGGCGGCCAGTACACCACCGACATGAAGAACGGCACCTCCGGCAACGGCACGCTGTTCTCCAAGTCCTCCGACACCTGGGGCAACGGCCAGGCCAGCAACCGCGAGTCGGCGGCCGTCGACGCCCAGTACGGTGCCGCCGTCACCTGGGACTTCTACAAGAACAACTTCGGCCGCAACGGCATCAAGAACGACGGCGTCGGCGCGATGAGCCGGGTGCACTACGACACCGGCTACGTCAACGCGTTCTGGGACGACGGCTGCTTCTGCATGACCTACGGCGACGGCAGCGGCGACACCCACCCGCTCACCGAACTCGACGTCTCCGGCCACGAGATGAGCCACGGCGTCACCTCGGCCACCGCCAACCTGAACTACTCGGGCGAGTCCGGCGGCCTCAACGAGGCGACCTCCGACATCATGGGCACCGGCGTCGAGTTCTACGCCAACCTGCCCGCCAACCCGCCGAACTACCTGATCGGCGAGCTGATCGACATCAACGGCAACGGCACGCCGCTGCGCTACATGGACAAGCCCTCCAAGGACGGCACCTCGGCCGACTCCTGGTACTCGGGCGTCGGCAACCTGGACGTGCACTACTCGTCCGGCGTGGCCAACCACTTCTTCTACCTGCTGTCCGAGGGCAGCGGCGCGAAGACCATCAACGGCTTCAACTACAACAGCCCGACGGTCAACAACATCACCGTCTCCGGCATCGGCCGCGACAAGGCGCTGCAGGTCTGGTACAAGGCGCTGACCGCCTACATGACCTCCACCACCGACTACGCCGCCGCCCGCACCGCGACCCTGAACGCGGCCACCGACCTGTACGGCGCCAACAGCGCCGAGTACAACGCGGTCGCCACCGCCTGGGCCGCCGTCAACGTCGGCTCGCTGCCCAACCCGGGCGGCGTCACCGTCACCAGCCCGGGCAACCAGTCCACCGCGGTGGGCGGCTCGGTCAACCTGCAGATCAAGGCCTCGGGCGGGACGGCGCCGCTGTCCTACTCGGCCACCGGGCTGCCGGCCGGCCTGGCCATCAACGCCAACACCGGTGCGATCACCGGCTCGCCGACCGCCGCGGGCAGCTCCAACGTGACGGTCACGGTGAAGGACTCGGCCGGCAAGTCCGGTACGGCCAGCTTCACCTGGACGGTCACCGGCGGTGGCGGCGGTTCCTGCACCCCGGCGCAGCTGCTCGGCAACCCGGGCTTCGAGACCGGGACGGCGTCGCCGTGGACGGCTTCGAGCGGTGTGAT
>NZ_JBHZCY010000101.1:0-33904 GCF_042786665.1 Kitasatospora sp. NPDC059146
GGCCTACGTCTTCCATGGCACGGTCACCGTCGCAGCGATCCGCCTCTGGCTCCGACCATGATCCACCGGACAGAACCTAAAGGCTGTCCCGCATGTCGGCTACTGAGGTCTCGCGGCAGACTGTCGCCCGTCGTTGACCTTGTTCGGGTGCTGGGGCGTTTGTGTTTGAGCGTGAGACGGTCCGTTGGGTGGACTATGAAGCCGGACAGCTCCCAAACTGCCGGGCCGCCATCCCTGCCCGAACACCTTCTCCAGAAGCGGCCGCGCATGTATCGATCGGGAGGGATTCCGTCCGCACGCCGGGTGCGGCTCCATCCCCGGTAGTCTGGAGCCCGACTCGCACGGCCACGGGGGGATGATGGTTCGAGCGCTCCTGCTCGGAGTTGGGGCATTTCAGAGTACGGTCGACGAGGAGTGGACGCCCACGTCGGAGGACTTCACGCCGTTGCCGTCGGTCGAACCACGGGTACGTGAACTCGGCGCCGTGCTCTCGTTCTTCGAAGGGCTGGACACCGGCGCGCCGGTGATCGATGGGGACCGGGCCGGCGTGGAGGCGAGCTGGCGCGCACTCCGGCGCGACTCGGCAGGCCAGCCGTGCGTCGTCCTCTTTGCTGGCCACGGGGTCACGCGCGGCCGGGTGCTGTACCTGCCCGTGCACGACAGCCGCCCGGGCGACCTCCCGGGTTCGGCGATCGATGTCGGCCGCTGGCTCAACGAAGTCGAACACGGCTCCGACCCCTCGCCAGTCCTGTTTCTGCTCGATGTCTGCGGTGCGGGTGCCGCTACGGACTTCCAGGTCTTTCAGGACGTTCCCGAGGCCGACCGCAGGAGCTGGGTGATCGCCGCCTGCGCCGGGGACGAGAGCGCCTTCGGCGCGCGGTTCACCCAGGCCACAGCCCGTGTCCTCGAGCGGCTCCGCCTGGGGGACCTGGACATCTCCCCAGCACTGCCCCACGTACCGGTGGAGGCGTTCGCCGACGAGATCGCGCGGGAGCTGGTCAGCCTCGACGCGGGATACCCGCAGACCGTGGTGCACTCACCGCGCCGGGCCGCGTCGATGCCGGTACCGGAGTTCTTCCCGAACCCGGCCTTCAGTACCGACGGCTGGCTACGGCTCCGTAACCGGCTGCGGTCGGCTCTGAGGGAGCTGGCGTCGGAGTTCGACCCCGGCCTGGATCCGGTGCACTTCCTCACCCGGGCATCCGGGCGCCCGCACGACGACGCCGCGATGACCGGCTGCCTGTTCACCGGGCGGACCCGTGAACTGGACCTGGTCCGCGCCTGGTTGGCGAGCGACGAACCGCTGATGCTGGTCACCGGGAGCCCCGGCTCCGGAAAGTCCGCGCTGCTGGGCGTGACGGTGTTCCTGGCGCACCCCCAGCTCGCCGAACTGAGCACGCTCCTGACCAGTCGAATCCCCGCGCAACACCGCCCGCAGCGCCGGTGTCCGACCCTCGTCGCGGTCCACGCGCGCCACCGGAGCATGGACCAGGTGATCGCCTCGATCAGGGCCCAGCTCGCTCCCGAGGGCACCGCTCCGGCCGCGGCCGGCAGCGACGAGAAGGCCATGGAAGAGCTCCTCCTTGCCGCCGAGAACCTGCCGGAACCGGTGGTGCTCGTCCTCGACGCAGTCGACGAGGCCTCAGAAAGCGCCCGCATCGTCGACGGCCTGCTGCGCGAGCTGCTGTACCGGGACCGCGCCGACGGCCGCCCGCTCTTCCGGGTGCTCGTGGGGATACGCCCGCCGCAGGCGGGCAACGCCCTGCTCCACGACGACACGCTGCTCCGCGACGACGCAATGCTCTACGAGGCACGCGACCACGGGGTCCTGCTCGACCTGGACACCTCGACAAGTGGCGAGGATCTCGCGGACGACCTCGCCACCTACCTCTCCGACGTCCTGTCCGGCGTGGCGCACTACGGGGACGAGGCCGTCCGCGAGCCCGTGGCCCGTGCGGTTGCCACCGCCATCGCCCGCCGGCCCGACCGCGGCACGTTCCTCCTCGCCTCGCTCTTCGCCGACTTCCTGCGAACCGGCGCACCACTGGGTCCGGAGGAGGCGGTCGCGCTCCTGCCGCCGGACCTTCCGCACCTGCTCGAACTGCGCCTGCGGGCCACGCTCGACACAGACCCGTGGATGCGTCACCTGATGGTGGGGCTGGCACAGGCGCGCGGCCAGGGCATGCCGCTCGAGCTGGTGGTCGCGGCCACCACCGCGGCCGCCGCGGCGGCACACCAGGAGCTGGGGGCGCTCCTTCCCGGCCGGGCCCGCGAGCTGCTCGCCGCCGCCCGCTTCTACCTGCGCACGACGGTCGACACGGACGGCCGTCAGCTCTACCGCTTCTTCCACGAATCGCTCGTCGAACACTTCCGCGGCACCGCAGCCGATCCCGACGGCCTCGCCGTCCTCCTCTTCGAGGAGCTGCTGTCGGCGGTTCCCGGGCAGCACTCCGCCCAGGCACCCCGGTGGGACCTCGCAGCGCCGTACCTGCTGCGACACCTCATGGACCATGCCGCCGCCGTGCCCGGTGGTTCCGCCGTCGACCAGCTGTTCCTGGATCCGGAGTACCTGGTCCGCGCGGATCACACCGCCGTCTGGCGTGCCGTTCACCGGGCGAAGGCCCCGACGGCGCGGCGCGCCGGTGTCGCCTACCGAACGGCCTTCGGACGCTTCGGCCTCGGCGGCTTGTCGGGCCGCTCCGCAACGTTGGAAGCACGCCGTCCGCTGCTCCGGCAAGAGCTGGTCACCTACGGCGCGGCCGGGATCGCCCGCCGCCTCGACGACGCCCGGGACGCGCTCCGCCCGCAATGGAGCACCGGCCTGGTGGAGCAGTCGCTGCTGCACGTCATCGACGAGTCCGATCTGGGCACCTCGGTGTCGGCCGTGGTGCTGACCAGCGTCGACCGGCGGCTGCTCGCGGTGATCGGCGGCGCCGACGGCTCCCTCCAGGCGTGGGACGTCACACCCGGCCCCGGGCCGGCGTGGCGACACTTCTCGGTGCCCCCGACGGCCGAGGGCGGCATCACCCATCTGGCCGTGGCGGACCTGGCCGAGCGGTCGGTGATCGTCTCGATCACCGACTGGAACACCGTCCGGCTGCACGATCCCGCCACGGGCACCACCGTCGGCGAGACCCACCTCGACGGTGCCCGGGTGTCCGCCTCGACCGCCGTCGGCACTGGGGACGAAACAGTCCTCGCAGTCGGCCGGGTGACCGGCGAGATCAGCGTGGTCGGCCTGCTGGACGAGGAACTCGGCAGCGTCCTCCAAACCGCGGACGCCGGGGACACCGCCGTCGCCTCGCTGCTGGGCGTGGAGTCGCAAGGCGGTTCCCTCGGCTTCCACGTGCTCTCCGCCGATCGCGACGACCCACGAACGATGGTGCTTCGCGAACTGGACGGGCGGCCCGTCGTCCTCTCCACGGACGGCCCGCGCCAGGAGGTGCGCATCCATCACAGCGGCTCGCCCGCCCCGCTGTTCTCCCTCGTCGCGTACGACCGCCAGTTGAGCGCCTACCGCACGAACGGCGAAACGGTCCAGACGATCACGCTGCCCAAGGACCGGGCACTGACGTTCGCCGATGTCCGGCGACTCGACCGCCACTGCCTCGCACTGACGGCCCATCGGGACGGCAGCCTCCGGGTGTGGGACCTCGACGTGTGCCCCCGGTCCGGGCACGGCCAGAACCTCTGGCACCCCGTCACGGTCCTCGGCACCGTCCTGCTGGACGGATCGGAACTCGCTGTCAGCGCCGATCTGACCTTCGGCGAGGTCAAAGCCTGGGACGTGGACTCCGGCTCCGAGGAGCACGGGCTCAGCGGACTCGGGAGGCTCACCCACGCCGCCGCCGTGACCGTCCAGGACGCGGCCTACGTCGTCACGGCGACCAGGGAGAACGAACTCGACACCTGGAACCTCGCCGACGGCACCCTGGAATCGACGATCCCCCTTCCCGATCCGGTCACCGCATTGGCCGCCCTCCCGTACGAGACCTCGGTCCGCGTCGTGGTCGGCTGCGCCGACGGCACGATCCAGGTCCGGGACTCCGCCGCGGAGTCGTCACCTCGCGTCCTCACCGGTCCGCAGGGCCCGGTCACCGCATTGACCGCCTTCGAGGCGGACGGCGAGACCATGCTCATCAGCGTCCACGACGAACGGCACGTCTGCTTCTGGTCGTTGGCCGACGACACCTTGCGGCAGTCGCTCACCCTGGACCGGGTCGGAGCGATCGGGGCGGCAGGTGGACGCCCGTACGCGGCCGAGCGGTCGTCGGGCGGCGGCCGGGTGCGGGTCCGGGACCTCCTGACGGGCACGTGCCTGGGCACCGTCGCCGCGCGTGATCCGCGAGCGATGACGATCGCCCAGGTGGACGGCAGAGTGACTCTCGTGGCCGCCACCAAGGAGCCAGTGCTGTGGGCGTGGGACGCCCGGTCCGGCGAGCCGCTCGGGTCTCCGGCCCCCGTGCGGGAGCCGGTGCACACCATCACTCCCCACGCCGGCGGCGTGTTCACGGGCAGCCGGGACGGCCAGGTCGCGGCGCTAAGGTGGGCCCGTACCGCGAACGCTGCCGAGACACGGCCGACACGGCCCACCGTCGACGTCACCCACGTCCTGGCCTGGCTTCCGGGCGAACTCCTGTGCGGTGACGCCCACGCGGACGGATGGGAGTTGTACACCACTGACGAGTGGGAGGGAGGAGTGCCTCCCTCCCACGATGCGGTCTGCACCCGCCCAATGACAGCGACGGCGGCCGAGCTCCAGGATGCCCTCCTCACCGTGCTCGAACCCGACGGATTCGAGGTCGTGCGCCTGGAAGCGGGCCGGTACGAGATCAGCAGGGTCAACGGTGTCACCGACGGCGGGCCGTGGACGTTCCCGGCGTACGCCGTGTACTGCCACCCGGAGGAGGGATCAGGGCAATGACGATCGTCGCGGTGCACGGCATCGCCAACCACCAGAGCGGCCGCTCACCGGACGAGGCTGCCGCCGAACTGTCGACACAGTGGGGGCCCAAGCTCCGACGGGGGTTCACGTCCGCCGGGCTCGACGACCATCCGCTCCCGCCCCTGCACGTCGCGTATTACGCCCACCACACGATCGCCGCCGAGCGGCAGGCCGGCGTCCCGAACCTGAACTCCCTCGGTGAACAGGAGCAAGCCATCGTCGTCGCCTGGGCATTGTCCATGGGTTCGCCGACCCTGCAGGAGCGGCAAGGACTGGCCACCGCGCCACTGCGGCAGCTCCTGTCCTGGGTCTCGCAGCGGCGCGGCATTCCCCTCACGACCGTCACGCGGCTCGCCGTCCGGCTCGCGGGCGAGGTCCGCCGCTACCTCCACGTTCCGGAGGTGCGGGCCGCCGCCCAGTCCGTGGTGGCCGAGCTGATTCGGCGGGCACGTCCTCAGGTGGTCCTGGCCCACTCCCTCGGCTCGGTCGTGGCGTACGAGGCGCTCCATGCCCACCCGGACCTGGCCGTGGACTGCTTCGTGACCCTGGGCTCTCCGCTCGGGCTGCCGGGCGGGGTCTTCGACCACCTGGTCCCCGCACCGCTCGCCGACCGCGGTGCGCGGCCGGCCGGGGTCGGCTACTGGGTGAACCTCGCCGACACGGGTGACCTGGTCGCGATTCCCCATCGGCTCGGCGACCGGTTCCCGGTAGACCAGCACGCCGACACACCCATGGGCACTCTCGACTTCCACACCTTCGGAACATACCTGTCCTCGCCGCTCACCGCTGCGGCCATCGCGCCGTTCGTCGGGCAGCCGCAGATCCCCGACCGCGTCGGGAAGAGCTGACTCGCCGCAGCCACCAGCGGCATCAATCGCGGCGGCGCGGCGACCGTACCCGTAGAGGCTGACTTCTGTGGTGAGCTGGCCTTCTCACGTCATCGGACTCGGCTACCAGTGGTCGGCAAGCTGCCGGCCAAGCGTGGAGCGGTAGATCCGGCGCCGCCGCACCCGGTTGTCGTTCCAGCCGTTGGACGATGCGTTCCGGTGGAGGACGACCATCTGGACATGGGGAACAGTCCAACAGACCTGCTTCGGCTACCGGCGTTCCTGATCGATCAGTTCGATGTAGCGACGGTACTGGTCATCGGCGGCGTGCCTGTTTCTAACGAGGGTGCCCTCTTCCATGCGGTAGGTGCGGTCGGGGTCACCACGGAAGGAGAGCCAGTTGAAGCTGGTGGCGATCCAGGTGTCGTCGAAGATGAGGATCTTCGCGTGAGTGGATTTCAGGCGAGCGACTGTGAGCTTGGCGGGGTAGCGGTGGGCCAGATTCTCAAGCTTGCGGACGGCTGCGGGGTCGGTTTTGGTGTCGTTGTCCTGGTAGCCGTAGGCGATGTGGGCGGTGGTGCCGCGCTTGAGCCGGTTCTCAAGCTTGCTGAGGAAGTCGGTGGTGATGATGGCGTTCTTGATCCAGGGGGAGATGATCAGGATGCGCTGCCGAGCTTGGGTGAGGGCTTCGTCCAGTAGGTCGGGGTGCTCGAACACGCTGATCGCGCGGACCTGATCGCGCTGTATTGCAGGTCCGGTCTGGCTTTGATCATCCGATTGCTGAATACCGAGCTGGGCTGCTGCCTGGTCAGCGCGTTGCCGGGTGGCCTGCGACAGGTCGATACGGGCGCGCTCCAGGTCCGGGGCCAGCGCGGGACGTTCGGGCGCGGGCTCGACCTGGATACCGAGAGCCTTGGCACCGCCGTGGCTGAGCAGAGCAATCTCGTGGGCATGGCTGAGCTCCCCGTCCACAACGACGCCGAGCTGGATGTCAGTGCGCTCAGGGTCTGCATAGACGAGGAGTTTGGCCGGCATGACGCGGCGGGCCTTGGCCTGGGTGATTCCGCGGACCAACAGGACTTCGCGGTTGGTGGTCCCGCGTTCGCGCAGCAGCGCGTTGATGTCGGGGACCGGGATGTCGCTGGTCTCCACGACCCCGGAATGGGGCGCGGGTAGCACGACGACGCCTTCTTCCTCGGCCTGGCGGTGGGGGATGACCGTGTGGCGGTCGTAGGGCTTGGCCCTACCGAGAAGCTGGTCGTAGACGAGTGGCTGGCCGACCTGCACGGGAGTAATGGCGGCCATGTCGCGGGCGGTCTGCTGACCGCGGACTGTCAGGCGCAGCCTGTGCGCGACTGGCTCAGCACCGCTTCCGAGCCGGGGTGGCGCGTAGGTGAGCAGATCGTCGGAGAACTGCCCGGCGATGGTGTGGGTGACCATCCGCTGCGGCAGGCCGAGGATGCCGGCGATGGCTTCCTCGGTCTCGACGTTCTCGCCGACGAGGTGAAGGACGAATTCCTGTAGCAGGGGCAACGGCTTGCGGTCCTGGGCGAGGATGTCCGCGGTGACCAGGGCAACGGGGATGCCGGCGTCGACGATGGCGACGAGCTCCAGTCCCTGGCGGTCATTGTGGAAGCGGATGTGCAGGAGGCTGTTCTCGCTAAAGGTAGGCATCGCGGACCTCGCACTCCTGCGGGTGGCTGGACATGTAGTCGAGGACATCGCGCAGCGCGCCGCGTTTGCTGCGGCAGAACGCCGCGTCCCCCACCACGATGAGGCCGAAGCGGGCCCGGGAGAGCGCGACGTTGATGCGCCGCCAGTACGGTTCGCCGAGGAAGCCGAAGTCTGATCGGTCGTTGCTGCGAGTGACCGAGAAGACAGCCAGGTCACACTCTCGGCCTTGCACGGCGTCGACGGACAGCACCTCGACTGCCAGGTGTTTGAGCCGGACCTCGGCAAGTTGCCGATTGAGTTCTTCGACCTGTCGGCCGTAGGGGGCGATGGCCAGGACGTCCAGCTTGCGACCGGGCGGGGTCTTGATCAGCTGCCGGTCAATGGCCCTGTCGATTGTCTCTAGGCGCTTGACCGCGAGCTTGGCCTCGGTGCGATTCGAGATGCTCGTCTCGGTGCTGGTGCGCTCCGACTCGCGGCGACTGGGGAGTTTGGTGGTGTCGAGCCACAGGACGGGCTTGTTGATCTGATCGTAGCCGGGCAGCGTGTGGGGGTTGGGCGACAGGAGCTTACCGCCGTAGAAGCAGGTCGAGATCATGTTCCCGATGGCGGGGGTCATGCGGTACTGCTCACGCAGCAGGTGCTGGACGGGATGGGCAGTGTGGGTGGCCAGGTACTGGAACAGGGTGGTGGTTACCAGTTCGGGGATGAGCTGGTAGTCCGCCATGATCTTTTTATCGCGCAGGAGGTCCTCATCGATGGGCGGCAGTTGGCGAGTGTCACCGACCAGCACCCAGCGCTGGGACCGGGCGAGAGGTACGAGGGCCTCGGTCGCGGTGGCCTTGGAGGCCTCATCGAAGATGCACAGGTCGAACTCCAGATCGCGTGCCGCCGGGTGTCCCAGGAAGCCGATCGCGGTTCCACCGACGACCTGCCGTGTGCGCAGGAACTCGGCAAGCAGATCCTGGTCGGTGCTGATGCGCTGCAACCACTGTCCTTGCAACCGCAGCAGCCGCATCAGATCCTGGCCGCTTCCGGTAGGGCCCAGAAGGGCCTCCACAGCGTCCCGGGCCTCACCAGGAGTGAGATTCTCCCGCAAAGTGAGGTCACCTGCGAGAACTCGCTGCGCCTCGACGTACAACTCGCGGCGCTGGTCGAGAAGCTGGTCGCGCCGGGCCCGGACAGTAACGAGTTCTTCGCCGAGATCGCGAGCAGAGGTGGTGCGTTCGGGTGCGGGTCGGCTGTTGAGCTCTTCGAGCTTGAGGGTGACGTGGTTCAAGTCGGCGGCGACCGAGGCGAGTTCTTCCAGAGTGAGGGCAGCCTTGAGGTGGCGCGCTTCCACGCCGCCGCGGTTGGCGACGCCGTCGAGGTAGGACTCTGCACGGGCCCGTACCTGCTGGGTCCACTTCTTGACCTGACGGTCCAGCAGAAGGTGCTGGGCGCTTTCAGCGACTCTAGGGTCGTCGGGCCGTCCGAGGCGCACCAGCCCCTGAACACCGGCTTCCTCGATGCGGCGCAGTGCGTTGTCGATGGCGATGTGGGTCTGACTGACGATGAGGATGCGCGCGTTGGGATCACGTTCGAGGGTCTGTTCGACGATCTCGGCGATGACGGTCGTCTTGCCCGTTCCTGGCGGTCCTTCGACGAGCAGGAGGTCCTGGGAGCCAAGAGCGTGCTTGACCACGTCGCGTTTGCTCTTGTCCAGATCCTCGCGGAACCAGTGGGTGATCTCGGCGGGTGGCTGGGAGGCGATGGCGGCGGGGTTGTCGATGATGTCGCGCAGAAGTCGGTTGGTGCTCTGCCCGGCCATGACGGTGGTCAGTGCGTCCCGCTGTCGGTTCAGGGCTTGCTGGCTGGGGCCGAGGAACGGCAACAGCACGCCCCGGTCCGGCACTCTGGCGGTGGGGCGGGTGAAGCGGATCGCCACCGTCTCCTCGGACTGGACCGTGACTTCGCCGCGCTCTACCGGCCTGGCCTGTGCGAAAGGAGCGATGGACCATTCTTCGCCGACCGGAGGAGCGGTACCCGGCTTGGCCAAATGGAACACCCGAGTGCGGCCGGTTCCGGTGACCCGGTCGTAGTCGAGGACCTGGCGTCCGCCGGCGGCGACCTCCTCGCGGGCGTCCAGGAGCCTGCGCCACCCCTCGAAGAGGTCTCCGAGGCTGCGCGCCTGTTCGTCCTGGTGCTCCTCCTTCCGGCGGGCGAGGTGGTCGTCGAGGTGATCCAGCAGAAGATTGCGGCCCTGGTAGGCGGGTTCCTCGCCCGGGTCGTCGAAGATCCAGGTGAGGGCCGGCGGAAGCGCCAGGACGTGCTTTCGCTGTCGGCTCATCCACTCGTCGGGCTTGGAGAGAGCCTGGACGATCACAGAACGCTCGGGGTACTGATCGTCGGAACGCAACCGCAGGAACCAGGACTTGCCAAACAGACGCAGGGTGCTCTGGTCGACCTCGTCGGTCTGCGGGTTGTAGCCGTAGTCGACGTGCACGATGCCGGACAGATCGGCGAGGACCGTATTCTTGGCTTGGGCCCAGTCCGGTTCTTCGTCCTCGGGCGTCTCGGCGAGCTTCGCGGCCGCAGAGCGAGTGAGCTTCAGCCAGAAGAAGTTGCTCTTACGGGACTGGCGACCCGCGCAGACGTACTCGGCCTCAAGAAGGCGCTGTTCGAGCACCGCGGCGTTGGCCGGCCGCTTTTTCGGGTCGAAGTCGATGCAAGAGCGCAGGATCTCGCGGAACTCGGTGGCGAGGTCTAGCTCATCCAGGACAGGTCTGAGGTCCGGGTAATCACGGGCCTTGCTGCCGGACAGAGTCTGAACGGCGAGGACACCGTAGCCGAAAACGTCCCGTACGTAGGGCACGGCATCCTCGTGTTCAGGCGGGGAGTACAGGTTGGAACGGTACTCGGCTACGGTCTCGTCGGTCACGACGACCTTGGAACGGATCTTGGCGATACCGAAGTCCGCCAGCTTGGGCACTCCGGCCTCTGTGAGCAGGACGTTGCCCGGCTTGAGGTCACGATGTTCAATGTTCAGGGTGTGTGCGTGTGCCAGCGCGCTCGCCAGGGGCTTGCCGAGCTTCTCGAAGTAGGCGTCCCAGCCGACGGGCCGACGAGCCTGTAGATCGTCCTTCAGGCTGCGTTCCACCCACTCCAGGGCGATGTAGTACCGCTCCAGAACCGGGTCCCAGCCCGACTCCAGCATTCGCACGATATGAGGGTGCTCAACGGCTTTGAGTGCGGCGGTCTCTCGCTCCAGGAAGACCTTGATGATTTCGTCGTCGCGCCGCTTGAGTAGCTTGATCGCCGCGAACTGCCTGTCACTGTCGCTACTTGCCGTGTCGACGGCCTTGCGCACCTCCGACAGGCCGCCGCTGCGCGCGCTGTCTCCCACCAGCAGGAAGCGATCGTTGATCACATGCGGTCCCACACACGCTCCTCGTCCAGCACCGGCGTCAACTACCGGTCCGGCCATCTTGCCAGCCCAGGACTCCTCGGTTGGATGATTCGGCAGATCCGGGCTTGATCGTGGCCAACTCTTCGATGACTACAGTGCCCGACGCTCGACCAACTCATTGCGTATCTTCGGCTTGTTAGGGAGAGCTGCAGCCGAGGACGCGGTTGACAGAATTGGAGGCAACCAATCTGGCGTCCCCGGAGGGTGGCGCCACTACGGAGTGTCAAGGTGGCCCACTCGTAGTCGACGGCATCCACGGCAGCGCCACCAGCAGCCGACGGTGGAGGCTAGCGCCGAAGCCGCTCCCCGCGCGGAAGCGGCCCGTCAAATCTGTCGATGACGGCCGTCAGTTGTTCGTCCGCCTCGCGAACTACGTCGACCTTTCAGCGCGTTGCAGTTGCTCTACTCGCGCTTCGAGCTCAGCGGGTAGGTGCCAGCCTTCGATGGTGGGTGTCATGTAGAGGCGGGCTTTGAGGCCGAGGAGGAGGTGGCGGCGCCGTTCCTGGTCGGCGTGGGTCCAGGCGTCGGCGAAGGTCTTGCCGGTCTCGACCTCGACCCAGGTGGAGGGGCGTTGTGGGAGGGCGGCGAGGCGGCGGCGTTCGTCGACGAGGGTTTCGAGGGCTTCGGAGTACTCGTCGTCGCCGCCGGGGTAGTCGAACAGGTTGCGGCGCTTCTCCTCGCGGAGGTCCTTCATGGCCTGGGTGACGTGGTTGAGCTGTTCGGTGTGGTCCTCGCCGGGGATGAACCTGCGCACCGTCATCGCCAGCCCGGCCAACCTATCCACCAGGGCGGTGATCGCCGCGGTGACGCGCTCTCCCTTGACGGACTGGCCCTTGCAGGCCGGCTTGCCCGCGGTCTTCGCGCACCGGTAGTACTCGTAGATCTTTCCGTTCTTGGCGAGGTTCACCTGGCGGTAGAACCGGTCGCCGCAGCGGTCGCAGTGCGGCACGCCGAGCCAGGGCGAGGCGCCGTTCGAGCGTTCCTTCGTGATCGAGCGCTCGTCCATCGCCGCCTGGATCGCGGCCCACTGCTCCTCGGTGAACAGGGGCTTGGCCATGCGGATGGGCAGGCCCTTGGCGTCGCGGGCGATCTTTCTCGCCTTGACGGAGCGGCCGGTCAGTTTCAGGCCCATCGTCGCCAGTGAGCGCAGGATCTTGCCGACGCTGGTGGGGTTCCAGTGGTTCGACGGCGGCGTCTTGCGCTTGCTCGTGTAGGTGTCGCCCTGGTTCTTGTAGGCGTGGGTCGCCGGGGTGTCGAAGCCGGCGGCTTCCAGGGCGGTGGCGATCATCCACTGGCTCTGCTCCTCCAGCAGGAGCTTGCCCATGTAGCGGACGGCTTCGGAGGTGACCGGATCCGGTTCGAGGGTTCGTCCTCCGCCGGGGCGGTCGACGATCCGGTAGCCGTACGGCGGCTGGCCTCCGGCCCAGCGGTCCGTCTTGCGCAGGTGCCTGTGCGCGGCCGTGACGCGGGCCTTGATCCTCCTGAGCTCCATCTCGGCGAAGATCGAGGCCAGCATCAGGAAGACCTTGGCCAGCTCGTTCCCGAACGACGACTCGCGGCCCTTGCGGTAGTCCAGGGTGATGCCGTCGTCGGTGAATACCAGGACCTTGTGGTTCTCCTCCGCCCAGTGCGCCACGTCCGCACAGTCCTTCGCGGACCGGAACGCCCGGTCCACCTTCGCCCACACCAACGCGTCCCACTCGCCCTGCCGCTCGGTCAGCCACGGACCCAGGTCCGGACGCTTCCACGGCGTGACCTCCGCGGAGACGTCCAGATCCTCCAAGGACCCGACGATCTCCGACTCCTTCGACAGCGCGTGCCGGGTCGCCGACTCCGCCTGCACCAGGTGAGAGACCTTGCCCTCATCCCCGTGGGTGTCCGAGACACGCGAACCCACCACCGCCCGAACCGGCGCCAAAACTGCCATGCTGCTCACAGGAGGTCCCCTACCGCCCAGGCCAGCAGACACCCTCGAACACCCCACACTCGAACGGGTGGACCTTTTTCGGAAAGGTGTCGTTCCGCTGGAGGATTGATTATTTGATGGCCAGTCAGATGCTCGCGGCCACCTGCATCGAGGCCTACGTGGAGCGGCCCGCCTCCCACGCCGAGCGCTGGTCCGACCACGCACCCGTCACGGCGGTCTTCGATTTCGGCCAACTCGTATAGTACTGGGAGAAGATGGAGCGCCCAGGTGAGGCCCTCCCGGCCACAGCCACACCCGGGCAGGGCAGCACCAAGGCGTTCGCTTGCCCATCACCGCGCCGCACCCCACACGGCGAAGCTTCCACCCGTTGGCAGTGGACGGGCCGGACGCCGCTCAGGGAAACGACTCGTTCTGCAAAAAGCCGGACGCCCTGGCTCGCCCGCGACTCAACACGGCGGGTCGAGCACGTTGTGGATGTGGGTGGCAATGTGCAGATTGAGGCGTGTCTCCACAACGCCGAGGTCGTGGCCGGTGATCTCGCCGATGCGCTGGAGGCGGTAGCGGACCGTGCTGCGGTGGATGAGGAGCATCTCGGAGGTCGCGTCGTAGCTGCAGCCGCTCTCCAGGTAGCGCGAGAGTGTCATGACCAGCTCGGTGTGGTGCTGGGCGTCATAGTCCAGCAGCCGGCCCAGCCATACCTGGACGAAGAGGTCGGCTTCCCGCTCGCCTTCGCCGGTGCCCATCATGCGGCATAGCCCCAGTTCGTCGAAGGCGGTGCTGCCGTAAGGGTCCTGGGAACGGCGGCGGACGGCGAGGGCACGGACGGCCTCGTCGTAGGAGTGCGGCAGATCGGTGAGGACCACGCACTGGCCGCCGACCCCGATCGCGCCTGCGCCGGTGCCAAGGTCCTCGGAGACGGCCTTGTACAGCTCGTCTCCCGGATCACGCGGGTCCTCACCGGCCACCAGGACGACCGTGGTCGCGCCACGGGAGCCGACGAGCACGTCCTGATGCAACTGCTCCGCCGCCCGTGTCACCGCGTCGCAGAGCGAGGCCCTCTCGGGTGCCCCCGGCCACTCCAGTACGGCGATTTTGTGTGGCCGGTGCAGGTCGTGGCCCAGGGCTGCTGCCCGGGTGAAGGCGTCCTCAGTCCCCTCACCTGAGACCAACCGGTCGACCAGGTCGCGGCGCAGCTGGGGCTCCAGCTCAGCCAGTCTGCGCTCGTGGAAGAGAAGGGGAGCCAGCACCCGAGCGGCCTGTTCGAGCGCCGATGTGTCCGCTTCCGTCGCCCGCTGGTCCGGGTCCTCCAGCACGATGACGCCGAGCGGGTCTCCCGCCATCTCGATGGGCATGACCAGCCGGTCACGGTCCCGAGCGGCGCCGGGCTGGCGCCGCGCGCGGTGCATCAGGGTGTCCCGGCGCCGGTTTTCCGACTCGGGGCGGGTTCCGCTGCCGACTCCGCTCTGGGGGCCGCCCGCGCAGGGACCTGCCCAGGCCCGAGGGTTGCCGAAGCGGTCCTCGGTGAGGGCCGCGAATCCTGTGTGCTCGTGCAGGGCCTGGAGGATTCCCGCCTCGCCTCTGCCGGAGACGGCGGCGCGGGAGAGCGCGTCATAGGTGGCGAGCCGGGAGGCCAGGGCGGAGGCGGTTCTGTTGCCGAGGTCCACTGTGGGTGAGCCGTCCTCGGGCTCCGGCGGGTTCCCGGTGTCGAACAACTCCCCGCTCGCCGGCGTGTCCCCCGACCCGGCGGCTGGCTCGCTCCGGCGCCCGATGAGGCGCGCGAGGACTATCCCGGTCTGGCGAGCGAGCAGATCGGTCAGAGCTGTCTCTTCAGCCGAGGGTGTGGTCAGGGACCGGACGACGAGATAGCCGAGGCAGGTTTCCCGGTACCGCAGTGCGATGGCCCACGCCCACGGTCCGCCCGGCTTGTGCAGGTGGTGGCTGCGTCCGTCCAGGGAGTCGATCCGCCGGTCGAGCAGGTCGGCGGCCACCACGTCGGCAGCGGTTGCTTCACCCGGGACTCCGCCGGTTGGGCCCGCCTCGGGTTCCCGCGCCGCATCCCCGGGCCGGGCGACCGCGGTGGAAGCCGCCCGGAGTGGTGGGCAGCGCCGCGCTAGACCGTTGTGGACGGCATAGGCCGCTTCGGCGGTGAAAGGGCCGGTGGCGGCGATCGCCGCCATGGCCCCCCACAGCACCTCGCGCTCGTCCTCGCCGTCGAGCATGACCGTCACCAGGCGTAGCAGTGCGTGTTGTGCGGCCGCTGGCCGCGGGACGGGGCGGAGAGGGCCGGTGATCGGAGAAGGCACAGCGTCCATAGCAGGTCCATTCGCGGCTCGACGGCGGCCTCCCCACGTACACGCTACGCCGCTCGACACGCGTTCCCACGACGAACCGTGTCGCGTCCCCGTCCTCGGGGACCGAAACCGCAGCGCGGATTGGTCCTGCCGGGGCGGGGAAGTGCGCCGCGTACCGCGCCAGGCTGCTACTGGGTGTGGTACGCCGTCCGTTCGCCTGGCTGCCCGCCGACCGGTCCCGCATCGCGACGGAGGAGATTCCCATGGCGAAGGCAGTTGGCATCGATCTCGGCACCACCAACTCGGTCATCGCGGTCTGGGAGGGTGGTGAGCCCTCGGTCGTCCCGAATGCGGAGGGGGCCAGGACGACCCCGTCGGTGGTCGCCTTCTCCGACGACGGCCAGCGGCTGGTCGGACAGCTCGCGCGCCGGCAGTCGATCCTCAACCCCAAAGGCACCATCACCTCCGCGAAGCGGTTCATCGGACGTCACTACGACGAGATCTCCGACGAGGCCAAGGCGGTCTCCTTCGACGTCGTCGAAGGGCCCGGCGGGGTGGCCCGCTTCGAGGTGAGGGGAAAGCAGTACGCGCCGGAGGAGATCAGCGCGCAGGTGCTGCGCAAGCTCGCCGACGACGCCGGGAAGTCGCTCGGCGAGAAGGTGACCGAGGCGGTCATCACCGTACCTGCCTACTTCAACGACGCCCAGCGCCAGGCCACTAAGGACGCCGGGAGGATCGCAGGCCTCGAGGTGCTGCGGATCATCAACGAGCCGACCGCCGCGGCGCTGGCCTACGGGCTGGACAAGAAGGGCCACGAGACGGTCATGGTCTTCGACCTCGGCGGCGGCACGTTCGACGTCAGCCTGCTGGACGTGGGCGACGGTGTGGTGGAGGTCCGTGCCACGGCGGGCGACTCCCACCTGGGTGGCGACGATTTCGACCGCCGTCTGGTGGACCACTTGGCGGACGGCTTCCAGAAGGCCGAGGGCATCGACCTGCGCAAGGACCCGCAGGCTCTGCAGCGGCTGTTCGAGGCGGCGGAGAAGGCGAAGACCGAGCTGAGTTCGGTCACTCAGACCCAGGTGAGCCTGCCGTTCATCACGGCGGACGCCTCCGGGCCTAAGCACCTCACCGAGACGGTCCGCCGCTCCACGTTCGAGCAGATCACCTCGGACCTGGTGGAGCGCTGCCTCGAGCCGGTCAGGACTGCGATGGGCGACGCCAAGGTCACCGACAACGACATCGACGAGGTCATCCTCGTCGGCGGCTCGACCCGCATCCCGGCCGTGCAGAACCTGGTCCGCCGGCTGACCGGCGGCAAGGACCCGAACATGAGCGTCAACCCCGACGAGGTCGTGGCGCTGGGCGCCGCCGTCCAGGCCGGCGTGCTCAAGGGTGAGGTCAAGGACGTCCTGCTGCTGGACGTTACCCCGCTGTCGCTAGGCGTGGAGACAGCCGGTGGCGTGATGACCAAGATCATCGAGAGGAACACCACCATCCCCGCCCGCCGGTCCGAGACCTTCTCGACGGCCGAGGACAACCAGCCGGCCGTGGACATCGTCGTGCTCCAGGGCGAACGCGAGCTGGCCGCCGACAACCGGGTGCTGGGCCGCTTCCGCTTGGAGAACCTGCGGCCGGCCCGGCGTGGGGAGACCCAGATCGAGGTCACCTTCGACATCGACGCCAACGGCATCCTTAAGGTCAGCGCCAAGGACCGGGACACCGGCGCCGAGCAGTCGATCACCATCAGTGAGGGCTCCAACCTCGACCCCTCCGAGGTCGAGCGGATGATCAACGAGGCCGAGAGCAACCGCACCAGCGACCTGGCCCTGCGTGAGGCCATCGACGCCCGCAATGAGCTCGACGCCGCCGCGTACCAGGTGGAGCGCCGGTTGGACGACCTGGGCGACGCCGCTCCGGAGCACGAGCGGGCCCGCGCCCGACTGCTCATCGACGAGGCCCGTTCCGCTGTCAAGGAGGAGGCGCCGACGGAACGGTCCCGGAGCCTGGCCTCCGAACTCCAGCAGATCTACGCGGCGCTGGCCGCCCACGCCGCCGGACCGGGCGGAGCCGGGGGCGGCGCCCAGCCCGGCGAGGCAGCGCCCGGCCAGGGTCCCGAGGGCGGCTCCCCGAGGGGCGACGACGACGTCATCGACGCCGAGTTCGACCGGAGCTGAGGCGGCGACATGTCCGATCAGGAACAGACGCGTCCCGCCGAGGACCGCTCCCCTCCCGAGCCCGAGCAGGCGTCGCCCGAGCGGACGCCCGCACCGCAGACGGGCCCACGGGCCCCCGAAGCCGCGGTGCAGGAGCAGCAGCCGCCCCGCCGCCCCGAGGTCGAGGAGCTGGAGGATCGGTGGCGGCGAGCCCTCGCCGACCTCGACAACCTCCGCAAGCGTTACGCCCGTGAGCTTCCGCGGGAACGGGAGGCTGAGCGGGCCAAGGTGGCCGCGGCGTTCCTCCCGGTCGTCGACAACCTCGAACTGGCCCTCGCCCACGCGGGCGCCGGCGACCCCGGCACGATCGTCAGCGGAGTCCGGGCGGTGCGCGACCAGGCCGTCGAGGTGCTGCGAAGCCTCGGCTACCCCCGGCACGACGAGACCGGCGTCCCCTTCCACCCCGAGCAGCACGAGGTGGTGTCCGTGGTGGATGAACCGGACACACCTGCGGGCACCGTCGTCCAGGTGCTGCGGCCCGGGTACGGCGAGCCCGGCCACCAGCTGCGGCCGGCCGCGGTAGCGGTCACCCGCAAGCAGGAGTGACGCCGCCATGGCAGAGGACTACTACGAGGTGCTGGGCGTCCCCCGAACCGCCGACGCCGCCGAGATCCAGCAGGCGTTCCGTACCCTGGCCCGCCGCTACCACCCGGACGTCAACCGTGATCCGGCCGCAGAGGAGCGCTTCAAGCAGATCAACGAGGCATACAGCGTGCTGTCCGACCCCGACACCCGGTCCCGCTACGACCGCTTCGGCCCCGACTTCCGGCAGATTCCGGAGGACTACGACGAGCGTGTCGCGGCCGCCCAGGGCTTCGGCGGCGGAGCTGGCGCGTACCGCGGCAGTCCGTTCGGCGGCGCCCGAGGCGCCGACCGGGCAGGCGCCCGGACCTGGACGGAGACCGGCTTCGGCACCTCCGGCGTGGACTTCGAAGATCTTTTCGGAGGTATGTTCGGCGGCCGGGCGGGGCGCGCCGGACGGGGCAGCCCCATCCCCGGCGCGGACCAGGAGGCCGAACTCACGCTCAGTGTGGAGGAGGCGTACCGCGGCGGCCGGCGGAAGATCACCCTCGGCGGTCCCGGCGGGGAACGCAGCTACGACGTCACCATCCCGGCCGGCGTCGTCGACGGGCAGCGCATCCGGCTCGCTGGGGAGGGCGGCCGAGGCCGCGGCCCGGGTTCCGCCGGGGATCTCTATCTGGTGGTCCGCATCGCCCCCCATCCGCGCTACCGGCTCGTCGGGCGCGACATCCACGTGGAACTGCCGGTTACCGCCTGGGAGGCCGCGCTGGGCGCGACGGTCCCGGTCTCCGGCCCGGGCGGGACGGTCAAGGTGCATGTGCCGCCCGGTACCTCCACCGGCCGCAGGCTGCGGCTGCGCAACGAGGGGATGCCCGACCCCAAAGGCTCCCCCGGTCACCTCTACGCCGAAATTCAGGTGATGGTGCCGCCCTCGCCCAGCCCGCGCGAGCGCGAGCTCTTCGAGGAACTGGCCGCCGTCTCCTCCTTCGACCCGAGGAAGCAGACATGAGAGCCGAACAGCGTTCTCCCGCCGAAGGCACGGGACAGCCCGGCACCAGGGCTGCCTATCCCCTGGTGCGGGTCTACCGAACCAGCCCCAGCCCCTATCAGCTCCCCATGTCCGGAGTGGCCGGCAGGAGTGGACTGCCGCCCGAACTCGTCAGCCGCTTCGTCGCCCTCGGGCTGGTGGACGCCGAGCGTGATGCCCGGGGCCGGCTGTGGTTCCGGCCGAGCGCACCGTCGGCCATCGCCCGGGTGCAGCGGCTGCGGGCCGGACTGGGCCTCAACTACGCGGCCATCGGCGTCGTCCTGGACCTGCTCGACCGCATCGAACGCCTGGAAATCGCACTGCGGCGCAGCGAACGAGCCGCCAAGGAGCCCACACCATGGACATGAACCGCCTCACCCAGAAGTCCCAGGAAGCGCTGCAGGAAGCGCAGAACGTCGCGGTACGTCTGGGCCAGACCGAGGTCGACGGGGAGCATCTGCTGCTGGCCCTGCTCGATCAGCAGGACGGCCTGACCACCCGTCTGCTGGCCGGTGCCGGCGCAGACCCGGCAGCACTACGGGCCGCCATCGAGGCCGATCTCGCCAAGCGTCCGCGCACGACCGGTCCGGGCGCCGCCCCCGGCCGAGTGGCGGTGACCCAGCGGCTGGCCCGACTGCTCGACACCGCGGAGCAGGAGTCCAAGCGGCTCAAGGACGAGTACGTCTCCACCGAGCACCTGGTGCTGGCCCTGGTGGACGAGGGTTCGACCACCGCAGCCGGTCGGCGGCTCGGTGAACAGGGCGTCACCAAGGACTCCTTCCTCACCGCCCTGACCACCGTGCGCGGGAATCAACGGGTCACCTCCGCCAATCCCGAGGAAGCGTACGAGGCCCTCGAGAAGTACGGGCGCGACCTCGTCGTCGAGGCCCGCAACGGTCGCCTCGACCCGGTGATCGGGCGTGACGGGGAGATCCGGCGGGTGATCCAGATCCTCAGCCGCAAGAGCAAGAACAACCCGGTGCTGATCGGCGAACCGGGCGTCGGCAAGACCGCCATCGTGGAGGGCCTGGCCCAGCGGATCGTGCGCGGCGACGTGCCGGAGGGGCTGCGGGACAAGACGGTGTTCTCGCTCGACATGGGCTCGCTGGTGGCCGGGGCGAAATACCGCGGCGAGTTCGAGGAGCGCCTCAAGGCCGTGCTGTCCGAGGTCAAGGGAGCCGAGGGCCGGATCCTGCTGTTCGTGGACGAGCTGCACACCGTCGTCGGGGCCGGCGCCGCCGAGGGCGCGATGGACGCGGGCAACATGCTCAAGCCGATGCTGGCGCGCGGCGAGCTGCACATGATCGGCGCCACCACGCTGGACGAGTACCGCAAGCACATCGAGTCCGACGCCGCCCTGGAACGCCGCTTCCAGACCGTCCAGGTGGACGAGCCGACCGTCGAGGACGCGATCTCCATCCTGCGCGGCATCCGGGAGCGACTGGAGATCTTCCACGGCGTCAAGATCCAGGACGGCGCGCTGGTCGCCGCCGCCACCCTCAGCCACCGCTACATCAGCGACCGCTTCCTCCCGGACAAGGCCATCGACCTGGTCGACGAGGCCTGCGCGCGGCTGCGGACCGAGATCGACTCCATGCCCGCCGAACTCGACGAACTCACCCGCCGGGCCACCCGGCTGGAGATCGAGGAGGCCGCGCTGGACCTTGAGACCGACCCGGCCAGCCGCGCCCGCCTGGAGGACCTGCGGCGTGAACTGGCCGACTTGCGGGGCGAGGTGGACGCCAAGCACGCCCAGTGGGAGGCCGAGCGCCAGGCCATCCGCAAGGTCCAGGAACTGCGCCAGAAACTGGAACGCGCCCGGCAGGAGGCCGAGGAGGCCGAACGGGCCTACGATCTCAACCGGGCCGCCCAACTGCGCTACGGAACCGTCAGCGAACTGGAACGCCGGCTGGCCGCCGAGGAGGAACAGCTCGCCAACAAGCAGGGCAAGAGCCGGATGCTGCGTGAGGTGGTGACCGCCGAGGAGATCGCCGAGATCGTCTCCGCGTGGACCGGCATCCCCGTCACCCGGCTCCAGGAGGGCGAGCGGCAGAAGCTGCTCAAGTTGGACGAGATCCTGCGCGAGCGGGTCGTGGGCCAGGACGAGGCCGTCAGACTCGTCGCCGACGCGGTGATCCGGGCCCGCTCCGGGGTACGCGACCCGCGCCGGCCGATCGGCTCGTTCATCTTCCTCGGCCCGACCGGCGTCGGGAAGACCGAGCTGGCCAAGACGCTGGCCGCCGCTTTGTTCGACAGCGAGAGCAACATGATCCGACTCGACATGAGCGAGTACCAGGAGCGGCACACCGTCAGCCGCCTGGTCGGCGCGCCCCCCGGCTACGTGGGCTACGAGGAAGGCGGTCAGCTGACCGAGGCGGTGCGCCGCAAGCCGTACTCGGTCGTCCTGTTCGACGAGATCGAGAAGGCGCACGCCGACGTCTTCAACACGCTCCTCCAGGTGCTGGACGACGGCAGGATCACCGACTCGCAGGGCCGTACCGTCGACTTCCGCAACACCGTCATCATCATGACATCGAACCTGGGCTCCCAGTATCTGCTCCAGGACGCCACCCAGGCCGGCGAGATCAAGCCTGAGGTCCGGGACCTGGTCATGGGCGAACTCAATGGCCATTTCCGGCCCGAGTTCCTCAACCGGGTGGACGACATCGTGCTCTTCCACCCGCTCGGCATCGCGCAGATCGAGCGCATCGTGGACCTGCTGCTGGAGGACCTGCGCCACCGCCTCGCCGAGCAGCGGATCGACCTGGTACTCACCGAGGACGCCCGCCGGCTGATCGCGGCCGAGGGCTATGACCCGGTCTACGGCGCCCGGCCGCTGCGCCGCTTCATCGCGCACGAGGTCGAGACCGGGATCGGCCGCGCGTTGCTCAGCGGCGAGGCACGCGAAGGCGTGACCATCCTGGTCGACGCCAGGGCCGCCGAACTGACCGTCACTCTCCAGGACGAGCTGCAGGAACAGTGATGACTACTTCTCCGGAAGGCCGCGCCGCCCGCAGGGGCCGTGACGGCAGTACCGAAGGCGGCGGGGCCTCGCTGCCGACGGTCGCCTGCACCAACTGCGGCCGGACCAACCGTGTACCCGCCGCGGCGGAGGGCAGCCCGCGCTGCGGAAACTGCCATGCCCCGCTGCCGTGGATCGCCGAAGCGGGCGACACCGACTTCGGGGAGGTCGCCGAGCAGGCGAGCCTGCCCGTGCTCGTCGACCTCTGGGCCACCTGGTGCGGTCCCTGCCGCATGGTGAGCCCAGCCCTCGAACATGTCGCCAAGGACCTGGCCGGCCGGATCAAACTCGTCAAGGTCGACATCGACAAGTCGCCGGCCCTGGCGCGGCGGTTCGAGGTCCAAGCCGTACCCACCCTGCTGATCCTCGACCACGGCAGGCCCGTCGCCCGCCAGACCGGCGCAGCGCCCGCCAACGCGCTGCGCCGGTGGGTGGGCGAATCACTCGCGACGCCCCGCGGACCAGCCGACTCCACCTCCGGGAGCCCATGATGACCAGCCTTCCCGACCCGCACCTGTCCATGGTTCGGCCCGTGGCGCCCAGAACACCGCAGGGCTGCGAGGCCTGCCTGCGCACGGGGACTCCGTGGCTGCACCTGCGCCTGTGCCTGACCTGCGGCAACGTCGGCTGCTGCGACTCCTCGCCGATGCGGCACGCCCGCGGTCACGCGGCGACCCACGGGCACCCGATTGTCCGGTCGTTCGAACCCGGCGAGGACTGGCGGTGGTGTTTCGTGCACGAGGCGATGGTCTGAGCCGACGTCCGTTTCCACCGAAGGGAGTCCATCGTGCCGACGCTCACGCCGCCAGCTGACGTCCACGGCGCCTATCCGCTGCTGTCGGACGACCAGATCGCGATCCTCAGATCCTGCGGACAGGTACGGCCGGTCCGCGAGGGGGAACAGCTCGTCCGGGCGGGCGACCCCAGCGAGGAGTTCTTCGTGGTCCTCAGCGGCACGGTGGCCGTGGTCGAAGGCCACAGCGAGCAGCAGCAGCTCGTCCACCTGCACGAGGCGCGCAGCTTCCTCGGCGAACTCGGCGTACTGGAGGGCCAGACCGCCCTCCTCGGCGCGCTGGTGAGCACGCCCGGCGAGGTTCTCGCGGTGGGTCTGGCCGCCCTGCGCGACCTGCTCAGCCGAGAACCCGCGCTCGGCGACGTGATCCTACGGGCCTACCTGCTGCGCCGCACGATCCTGGCCGGCGCGGGCACGGGCTTCCGTATCATCGGCTCCGCCTTCTCCCCTGACACCCGGCGCCTGCTGGACTTCGCCGCCCGCAACCGCCTCCCGCACCGCTGGGCCGATCTGGAGAAGGACACCGAGGCCGAGGCGCTGCTGACGCGTCTCGGCATCGCTCCGGAGGAGACTCCGATTGTCGTCTGGCACGAGGACCGGGTGCTGCGCAATCCCTCCAACACCGAACTCGCCCAGGTGATCGGGCTGCGGACCGAGACCGTCGCGAGGGCAGTCATCGACCTCGTGGTGGTCGGCGCGGGGCCCGGAGGCCTGGCCGCAGCAGTGTACGGCGCCTCCGAGGGGCTCTCCACCGTCGTCCTGGACGCGGTGGCGACCGGCGGCCAGGCCGCCACGTCCTCCCGGATCGAGAACTACCTCGGTTTCCCCGCGGGGATCTCCGGCATGGAGCTCGCCGAATGCGCCGTCGTGCAGGCCACCCGGTTCGGCGCCCGGATCACCGTACCCGCCGAGGCCGCCGGCCTCGAACAGCGCGACGGTGCCAACGTGGTACGGCTCGCCGACGGCAGCACGGTCGCCGCCAACAACGTGGTGGTCGCCACCGGCGCACGCTACCGGCGGCTGCCCGCCCGCGGCGTCGAGCGGTTCGAAGGACTCGGGGTCCACTACGCCGCCACCCTCTGGGAGGCGCGGACCTGCCGTCTTGACACAGTGGCCGTCGTCGGCGGCGGCAACTCTGCCGGCCAGGCAGCCCTGTTCCTGGCGCGCGAGTCGCCCGCCGTGCACCTGCTGGTCCGCGGCGAAGACCTGGGCCACAACATGTCCCGCTATCTGATCGACCGGATCGAGCAGAACCCGCGGATCCACGTCCGGCTGCACACCGAGGTCCAGGAGGTCACCGGCGAGGACCGGGTCGAAGCCGTCGTCGTCCAGGACAACCGCACCCGCGAGCAGCAGGTGCTGGAGGCCCGTGCCCTGTTCGTCTTCATCGGGGCGCGCCCTGCCACCTCCTGGCTCGCGGGCGCCGTCACTCTGGACCCGCGCGGCTTCATTCCGACCGGGCAGGACGTGGCCCATGTGGCAGCGGACCTCTGGAAACCCCTGGGCCGCGCCCCACTCGCCCTGGAGACCGGCCTGCCGGGGGTCTTCGCCGTCGGCGACGTCCGCAGCGGCTCGGTCAAGCGGGTGGCCTCCGCAGTGGGCGAGGGTGCCATGGCCGTCCGCCTGGCCCACGAGCACCTCGAGGAGGTGAGACCACCCGCCATCGGATGACCTCAGCTCGTCCATCGACGCAAGAAAGGAACATGCCATGCCCGTCATGGGTATTCCCAAGTTCGAGCGCTTCTTCCGCGCAGCCGCCGGCCTCGATGTCCACAAGAACGACCTCAAGCGCTACAACGACTTCGTGGACGCCAAGCTCTACGACCTCTTCCTCATCGGCACGGCCAATGCCAAGGCCAACGGCCGGGACATCATCGAGCCGCAGGACCTCCCGGTCACCAAAGGCCTGCAGGAGAGCATCCACGCCTTCGACAAGCTGGAGGAGGGCATCGAACTACGCCCCCTGCTCGACCAGCTCGCCGCCCGCCCGACCCTCGGCATGGAGGCCGCCGAGGACACCCAACAGCGGCTGCCCGACCTGGCCGGCGGCCTCAGCGTCGCCCTCGCCCGCGCCCTCAAAATCATCGCCCGCGACACCCGCCGCCCCTCCACGGACCAGTGGGACGAGGCCTTCGAACTCTTCGACCTGCTGATCTGAGCGGGGCATCCACCAGACCTGCGGTTCCGCCGGCCCTGCCGGTCCCCCGCGTGTACCGGAGACGATCAGCAAGACATCCCATTCCGTAAGTACCAATAGCCCTGACTTACCGATACCGCCGGTCGGCCTCGCCCGAGTGCTGCTGGTGAGTCTTGGAAACGAGCGGTGTTGCTCCTCGCCTCACTCGATTCAGTTCTCAACGACTTGGGAGGGTTGGCAGGTATCACGCCAGCGATAACCGCTGCTGCGAGGCGGTCAGGTGCAGCCCGTGCTCGCGGCCCTGCTCAAGGCTGTACGAGGCTCTTCCGGGCGGGCTTACGCCTCTTCCGCGGGAATGGCCGGCCGTGCCGCGTAGCGGCTGCGCATCGCGTCGCTGGCTGCGGGGCCCGCGGTGAAGACGTAGGCGGTGCTGTCGTCGAGTCGGCGGCCGGTTTTGGCGTCGACGACGACGGGCTCGACTTCCTCGCCGCTGTGCGCGTCGACGAGGATCATGCTGCGTTCCGTCGGCGTGAGGCGGTGGTTGCCCCACGCGGCCAGGGCGACGATCACCGAACGCAGTGAGCGCCCGAGTTCGGTCAGGACGTACTCGTGCCTGACGGGGCTGCTCTGGTAGGGCCGGCGCTCCAGCAGACCGTCCGCGACCAGGGCCTTCAGCCGGGTGGTGAGCATGCTGGAGGAGATGCCCAGGCTCTCCTGGAACTGGTCGAAGCGGGTGTAGCCGTCGAAGGCGTCGTGAAGGATCAGCAGTGTCCACCACTCGCCGACGTGTTCCACCGTCGTGGACAGTGGGCACTCCCGGTCCTCCAGCCTGATCCGGCTTGCCAAGGCGACCATCCCCTCAGTCACTGCTAAAGTCGAAGTTAGTAGCTTCTATTTTAGCAGCAGGGACGGGGGGTGGCGCCTTGACTACCCGCCCCCGGGAACGGAGCACACCGTGACCACATCCATCAGCGAATCGCTCGAAGGCCGACGCGCTCTGGTCACCGGCGGCACCAAGGGCACCGGAGCCGCGATCGCCCGACGGCTCGCCGAGGCCGGCGCGACCGTACTGGTCACCGCCCGCAGCCGCCCCGACGACGTCGAGGAGAAGACGTTCATCACCGCCGACCTGGCCACCGCCCAGGGGGCCGCCCAGGTCGCCTCGGAGGTGGAAGCCCGCGTGGGAGGCGTCGACATCCTGGTCAACACCCTCGGTGGGTCCGAGGCGCCGGCAGGAGGATTCGCCGCGCTCGGCGAGGACGACTGGGCCAGGGAACTGAACACGAACCTGCTGGCCGCCGTCCGTCTGGACCGGGCACTTCTGCCGCACATGATCGCCGCGGGCAACGGCGCGGTCGTGCACGTCACCTCGATCCAGCGCCGCATGCCGCTGTGGAACGGCACCCTGGCCTACGCCGCTGCCAAAGCCGCCCTGACCACGTACAGCAAGGGCCTGGCCAACCAGGTCGCCCCGCACGGCGTCCGCGTCAACACCGTCTCGCCCGGCTTTGTGCAGACCTCGGCCGCGGACAACCTCGTCGCCCGGATCGCCCACGACGCCGGCATCAGCCGGGAAGCGGCGCTGGGCCGGCTGATGGACTCCCTGGGCGGCATCCCGCTCGGTCGTCCCAACCGGCCCGAGGAGGTCGCCGAGCTCGTCGCCTTCCTCGTTTCCGACCGCGCCTCGGCCATCGTCGGTGCCGAACACGTCATCGACGGCGGCACCACCCCCACCGTCTGAACCCGCCACCACCATCAGGAGCGTCATGCACGACAACCAGCCCCGGACCATCACCCCGGACGACCTGCCCGAGGTCATCACCCGCTACCTCACAGCGCACCGCGCCCACGACACCGGCACCGCGATCACGACGTTCACCGACGACGCCACAGTGACCGACGACGGCAACACCTACCGGGGCAGCGCCGCGATTGAACAGTGGCTGGCCCGATCCGCCAACGAATTCACCTACACCATCCGCCTCACGAACGCTCAGGAGGCCGACACGGCCCACTACATCGCCACACACCACCTCGAAGGCAACTTCCCCGGCGGCACCATCGATCTCCGCTATCTGTTCACGCTGCGCGACGACCTCATCGAACACCTCGTCATCGAACCCTGAGTCCGCTCCCACGTGCCCACCCAGCCACCCGATCAAGAGCCGGCCGTCGAGTTCGGCATCCACCTACAGATCAGCACGTGCACGCCCGAGGAATCAAGGCGAGCAACTCCGGGGCCATCCTCAGCACAGGGTGAGGAGATTCAAAGATCCCCATCAGTGCAACAGGTCGAACGCCACGAAGTGCGCTGGCCGCCCCCAGGACGCAGCCACCGCCCGGGCGCCCCGCGCATCGGCACGGGCTTGGAGCGCATCGAAGGCGAGCCGCCAGTCCTCCCAGACCACGAGTTCCCCGTCCAGCCCGGCGCCCTCCGGCAGCTGGGCGAGCGCGGTGTCCCGGATCTCAGGGAACGCACCGGACAGGCCGGCGCCAAGTCGGGAACGCACCACCACTGGGTGCGCGTGCACCTCCAGCCCCCAGCGACAGCTGCCCCACTTCGGTTCAGCTGCCTACCCCGCGTGCAGCTCGGGACTGTTCACCGCTACGGTCAACATCGGGTCCGGCAGCGACCAGTCCAGGCCCGACATCTACTACCCCGCTGCGCGTCCCGCTCCAGGCACAGCGACCCGCCACAGGCGAGACTATCACGATTGAATCATGACACTCCCTTTGCGGTGGCTCCCGGCCCTGTCAGGCCGGCCGGTTGTTCGCCGGATCGGCTTGCGGATTGTCCGGATCGGGGGCGGGCAGTGGCCAGTTGGGGTGGGTGAGGTGGTGGCGCAGGGCGTCGAGGCGGGCGAGGTGGTGGTCGAGGGCGGCGTTGACGGTGCTCGTGGTGGCGGCCACTCGGGCTTCGAGGTCGTGGATCCGGTCCAGGAGGTCCTGCCAGCGCCTTTCGGCGGCGGCGACGGGGTCAGGCGCGGCGTCGGTCGCTGTCATCGCGGAGCCGGGTGGTGTGGTGGGTGAGGGTGTCGAGGCGGGTGGCGAGGTCGCGGTGGTCGGTGCCGAGGTGGGGGCGGACGGCGGCGAGGGGCTCTATCAGGTCGGCGGGGTCGGTGGCGCCGAGGGCGGCGGTGAGGGCGGCCTGGGCGGGACGGGCGCCGGGAGCGAGTGCGGCCGTGGTGATCCGGGCGGCGAGGACCCGCAGCTCGGCGGCGTGGTCGCGGGCCCAGACGGTGACCGATCGGTCGGCGGCCCGCCGGTCGCGGACGGCCTTGACCCGTTCCGCGCCGGTACCGGACCGCGAAGCGTCAGCAGCGGGCTTGAGGCGCAGGTAGCGGTTCTCGGCGGCCTGTCGGCTGGCCACGCCCATCGGGTGGGCGAGGTCGGCCCAGGTGGCGCCGGCCTCCCGGGCGCTCTCCACCAGGCCGGCTTCCCAGCCGGCGAGCTGGCCGCGCAGCTCGCGCAGCAGGACGAGTGCGGCCAGGGCCTGCTCGGGGCCACCGTGCTCGCCAGGGACAGTCGGGGGCTGGGACGCGGGGTTCTGGGCGGTGCGGACGGCGTCGTCGATGGCGGCCAGCGCCGCCGCGGCTGCCAGGAACGAGACGGGCTCGACCGGCGGGGAGGCGTTGGGGGCGGCTCTGCGGGACTTCTCGCTCATGAAGTCACTCTATAGGCGACGCGGCGACTTGTCATCGGATGGATGACGCGCTAGAAAGGAGTCAGGTGAAGCGCACTGGCACCCATTCGACCCATGGAGGTGTTTCGCAATGCTGCTGCGCACTGACCCGTTCCGCGAGCTGGACCGGCTGACCCAGCAGTTCCTCAACACGACCGGCACCTGGTCGCGTCCGACGCCGATGCCGTTGGACGCCTACCGGGCCGGCGACGAGTACGTGATCTGCTTCGACCTGCCGGGGGTCGACCCGGAGGCGCTCGACATCGACGTCGAGCGGAACATGGTGACCGTCAAGGCCGAACGCCGCCCGCGCCAGGAAGGCGAGGGCGTCAAGTGGGAGCTGTCCGAGCGCCCGCTCGGCGTGTTCTCCCGCCAGGTCATGCTCTCCGACACCCTCGACCCCGCCGGGATCACCGCCGACTACGACGCCGGCGTGCTGACCCTGAAGATCCCGGTCGCCGAGAAGGCCAAGCCCCGCAAGATCGAGATCAGCCACAGCGGAAGCCGCAAGCAGATCCAGGCCTGATCCGTTCCCCGATGCCGTTCCGGCCGCCCCTGATCTCTCCCCCTCGATCGAATGGGGCGGCCGGAACACCCCTCGACCGCCGGGCCGGCCTACGTGGACCGGCCTACCCGCAGCGACGCGGAAACGCCATGAACGGCCAGAGCAACCAGCCCTTCATCGTGCGAGCCCACGGCGAGATCGACCTCGACGCCGCACCCTCGCTGCACGGTGCTCTGGCCGCCGCGCTCGAGTCGCACCGGGAGGTGGTGCTGGATCTGTCGGAGGTGACGTTCATGGACTGCGTGGGCCTGGGCGCCTTGGTCCGGGCCCGCAACCAGGCCGACCGGTGCGGCGGGCGCCTGGTCCTGCGCGGGGCCGGCCGCTGCGTGATGCGGCTGCTCAAGCTGACCGGTCTGCACCGGCGCCTGGCCGTCGAGCCCTGAGGCCGCCCGGCGCGCCGGGCCCTTGGGACGGAGGAAGAACCGCGATGACGCTTCGATGGGAGGC
Organism: Kitasatospora sp. NPDC059146; assembly: GCF_042786665.1. Taxonomy (NCBI): domain Bacteria; kingdom Bacillati; phylum Actinomycetota; class Actinomycetes; order Kitasatosporales; family Streptomycetaceae; genus Kitasatospora; species Kitasatospora sp. NPDC059146. The sequence continues at coordinate 29,521 of NZ_JBHZCY010000101.1, forward strand.
GTTCCTGGAAGAGGTCCGGGAGCGCGGTGAGTACGACAGTTCGCAGGAGGCCGAGAGGGCCGCCCGGGTGGTCCTGGCCCTGCTCGGCGCCCACCTGGTCGGCGAGGTGCAGGCCGAACTGGCCGCCCGACTGCCCGAGACCATGGCCCTGATCCTGCTCAACCCGCTGCACGCCGCCGAGCCCCTCAACACCGAGCGGTTCGTGCGCGCGACCGCGGCCTGGATCGAGGGCGCCACCGAGGCCACGGCCCTGTGGGACATCGGCGCCGTCCTGTCCACAGTGGCCGACGCCGCCGGCGACGACCTCATGGACCAGATCCTGCTCCAGCTGCCACCCGGCTACGACCTGCTGTTCGGCCGCCCGACCGCAGGGACGCGACCCTGACCCTGACCACCCCTCACACGCCGCCGCCGGCCCGCCCAGCGGCCAGCCCCCGGAAGGCCCCACGGTCATGACCCGCTACCGCCACCTCCTCCAGCAGGTCCGCAACCTCGGCCGCTACCCCACCGACGAGGAAGCCGAACACGCCCTCGACGCCGTCCTGGCCCTCCTCGGCACCCAGCTCACCGGCGACGAACGCTGCGACCTCGCCGCAGCCCTGCCCGAACGGGCCCGCGCCGTCCTCGCCACCCAGATCCCCCTCCCGTCGCCCGTCACCGCCCCCGCCTTCGTCGAAAGCCTCGCCCACACCCTGGGCACCAGCCTCACCGCCGCCCGCTGGGACGCCTCCTCCGTCCTAGCCGCCCTCACCACCCTCACCGACGACAACCTCACCGACCGCCTCCTCACCCACCTCCCCCGCGGCTACGCCCTGCTGTTCGGCCGCGCGGACCTGGCCGCCGTCGCCTGAAACAGCGGGAGCGCTCCGCGCCGCCCTGGCAAGCACCCAACCGCACACCGGATGAGGCGAGGCGACCGATGGACAGACCCCAGCGCTACGCGGTCACCCTGCCCGGCCCGCCCGCAAGTCACGGGCCGCCCGAGGTGATCGTCGTCCACCTCACCGGCGCGTACACCGCTGCCGGAGAACCGGTGTACGCAGATGAGGCGGGCGCATTCCGGGTGGCGATCGAAGGAGAGGTGGCCCGGCCGCTCACCGCGTTGCCGGGGCCCGGCCGCCATACCTGCCTACACGCCGTGCCACTGCCCTGACCGGATGCTCGCGGCCCTCGGCCGCTACAGCGTCACCGCCTCCACCCCGGCCGCTGGCGCCCTGCGCCCGCTGCGTGACCCGGACGTGGCCGGGCTCGGCCTGGATGAAGACGACCAGATGTAGGGCGCGCAAGCTAACTGGTGATGGCCGGTCCGGGCTGGATCTCATTCTGCTGGGATTGGGCGACGGGGAACGTCACGCCGGTGAGGTCTTCGGAGACGGCCCACAGCCGTTGCTGGACGGCTCTCTCGTACGACTGCGCGCTGGAGGCGGCAGCTGAGGGTCCAAGGGAGTCCCTGTCCCTGAGATCGCGAAGAAACTGACCATCAAGACCGGGACGAACGCAGGCAGGTCGACGTCGGTCGCCTCCCTGTACCGGGCACTCGCGGAAGCCGAGACCACCGCGGCCGACGACGGTCTGCCACTGCGACCCGGGCCCGTACGCATCCGGCGGCCCGATGGCTCGCTCACCCCCGAGGAGATCGACCTCCGCGAACGGCTCCAGGACCAGCCCCACCCGAACGCCGAGCTGCGGTAGTCGTGCCCACGACCTGCCCCGAACCCGTGATCACCGCCTTAGCGTTAACCGCTGTATCGGAGTCGTACGCCCTCTCGCGGCGTGAGCCCTGTGGCCTGCACTCGTACCTCAAGTTCTGCGGGTAGATGCCAGCCTTCGACGGTCGGCGCCATGTAGAGCCTGGCTTTGAGGCCGATCAGCAACTGGCGGCGGTGTTCCTGGTCGGCCTGGGTCCAGGCGTCGGCGAAGGTCTGGCCGGTTTCGACGTCGATCCACGCGGCGGGGCGTTGCGGAAGGACGGCGAGGCGTCGGCGTTCGTCGACGAATACCTCGAGGGCTTCGGCGTACTCGTCGTCGCCACCTGGGTAGTCGAATAGGCCGCGACGCTTCTCCTCCCGAAGGTCCTTCATGGCCTGGGCGACGTGGTTCAGCTGCTCGGTGTGGTCCTCTCCAGGGACGAACCTGCGCACCGTCATGGCCAGGCCGCCGAGGCGCACCACCAGTGCCGCGACCGCGGCGGTGACCCGCTCTCCCTTGACGGACTGCCCCTTGCACGCCGGTTTCCCGGTCTTTCGCGCGCATCGGTAGTACTCGTAGATCCGACCGTTCCTTCGCCAGCTCGTTCCCGAACGACGACTCGCGGCCCTTGCGGTAGTCCAGGGTGATCCCGTCGTCGGTGAAGACCAGGACCTTGTGGTTCTCCTCCGCCCAATGCGCCACGTCCGCACAGTCCTTCGCGGACCGGAACGCCCGGTCCACCTTCGCCCACACCAACGCGTCCCACTCACCCTGCCGCTCGGTCAGCCACGGACCCAGGTCCGGACGCTTCCACGGCGTGACCTCCGCGGAGACGTCCAGATCCTCGAAGGACCCGACGATCTCCCACTCCTTCGCCAGCGCGTGCCGGGTCGCCGTCTCCGCCTGGATCAGGTGCGACACCTTGCCCTCGTTACCGTGCGTGTCCGAGACACGCGAACCCACCACCGCCCGAACCGGCACCGAAGCCGTGACAATGCTCACAGGAGGTCCCCTACCGCCCAGGCCAGCAGGCACCCTCGAACAGGCTGCACTCGAACGGGTGGACCTTTTTCGAAAAGGTGTCGTTCCGCTGGCGCATCGACCTCCAGGTCGCCACCCCGGGCCTCGCCGACAGGACCGTCGAGGCCTACGTCGAACGCGCCGCTTCCCACGCCGAGCGCTGGAGCGACCACGCGCCGGTGACCGTGGTGTTCGACCACCAGTTCTGACAGCTCTCCACGGGCAGGGCTCCCAGGAGACCGGGAGCCCTGCCCGGACATCTCGACCGCACCGACTCGGACAGCGGGCCGCCGGCCTTCCGGGCGCACGGGGCCGCCTCGCTGCCGCAGTGTCGGGTGGTCGTGCCGTCGTGGGCCCGGGAGCCCTTGGGGACGAGCCCGACGACGTCCAGGTCGGACGTCGCATCGGCGACCGTCGGCGCCAAGCCCGCCGCCGAGCCCGCCGCCAAGTCCGTCGGCACACCGAGCCCTTGCGCGTCAGCGTGCACGCCGTCCCGTACCGCTGGAGCGAGCCGTCCCCGGCCTCCACGCCCCAGGAGTCCGACCTACCGCCCCCGGCGTGGCAGATCGGCCCTCGTCAACTATCCTCCCGAATCAGCTTGTTGACGTGAGCACACCCGATTGTCTCGCCAAATTGCCCATTCGAGGCAGTACTTGATTATCGTTCACAGTACTCTCATATCGACGGGGATCGACCGGCGGCGACTCGCGCAAACCCCCTCGGGCGAAACCCGCCCGCCACTCAATCCGGCTGTGGCACAGCGCATTTGATCACGGCCGTCGCACCGCCGGCCCGTCGGGGCGCGGAGGCCGGGCTCGGGACGATCAAGAACGTGCAGCATTCAATGAGCGCGTGCTCACGTGAGCCGGATCACGCGGAGCCCCCGACCGCCGAGCGGGGCGTCGCCGAGCCGATTGGCCTGCGCCCTGGGGATACTGGGGATCCTCGGCAGCCGGGCATCCCCTCGGCCGATGCGATCGCATGTCAGCGCGCCATACCAAGAGGTGCGCCGTCGATCCAGACCTTCTATCCCGACGATTTACAAGTATTCTGTCTCCAACCGTGCGGAAACTCTCCGGGACCGGTCCTGGGATCAAGGGGTTTCCGCCGGGCGGTCGAAGCGTTTTTCGTTACTGGGAGTGACTTATGGCGGATGGTCACACAATGGATTTCAGTGTCCTCGGCCCGTTAGCAGTACAGGCTGACGGAATATCGGTGAATCCGGGCTCGGCGCGCCAGCGGGCGGTATTGTCCGCCCTCCTCCTCACTCCGGGTCAGCCCGTGACGGCGGAGCAACTCGCCGAAGCCGTCTGGCCGAGGAATCCTCCGAACGACGTCATGACGAACCTGCACAGCTACGTGTCGAATCTCCGGCGGATCCTGGAGCCGAACCGGCCACCCCGCTGCCGCGACACCGTTCTGAGGCGCGAGCCGAACGGCTACGTACTGGCGGTGGACACCGACTGCATCGACGCGACGCTCTTCGAACGCCTTCTGCACGACGGCCGGCGGCTGCTCCAGGCGGGACTGCACCAGAAGGCCGGGCGGACGCTGGGGAGCGCATTGGCGCTGTGCCGGGGAACGGCCTACCCCGAGGTGAGCGACTACGCGCTCGGGGCCCAAGCGGCCGCACGCTTCGAGGAGTTGCGGCTGCTGGCACTGGAGAGCCTGTGGG